>NZ_JBEYSL010000677.1:0-2912 GCF_040642735.1 Micromonospora sp. NPDC047753
GTGGCTAGCACTCCGTCAAGGAGAGTGCCAGCGCGTCGCGCCCCTCGGTGGGGGAGTTGATGCTGGAGGTCGCCGACGAGGGTCGGCAGGTCGCCGTCCCAGCGACGTGCCTGGCTGTCGCCTTCGCGCGGCCGGGGCACGCCGCGCGGCAGCGGAGCATCCGGCGGGTCAGCGGAAGGCAGGCCATGCGACAGCAGGGGTACGCCGCGCAGCCGCCCGGCGGGGCTACTTGGTGGCGGTCGGGGTGTCCGGCTCGTCCTCGGTGCCCTCGGACAGGGTGTCGTGCACCCCGTCCGCGTACCCCCGGGCGTAGTCCCAGGTCACGTAGTGGTCCGGGTCGGGGTCGTAGGCGGGTTCGTGCACCCGGGGCCGACCCGAGTTGAGCAGGTGCCGCAGGTTGCCGCGGAGCAGGTCCCAGTCGAAGTAGTGCGGCTCGCGACAGTCCTCGCATTCGATCACGAGCCCGCGAACCCCGATCGGGGCCAGTAGGGCCTGGTAGATCTCCAGGTCAGCGAGGTCTTCCAGCACATCCTGCCGCTCGACGTCGGTCAGCGGATCCGGCGTCGCGTCATCGCCCGGGTCATCCAGACCCGCAGTCGGATCGGCCGGGTCGCCATTGAACGGGTCGATGGGCTCGTCGTGCACCCCCTCACCGTAGACCCAACGCGGCGCGAACGTCCGCCCCCCGGCCTCCGCGCCGGCCCGGCCTGCCACGGACGGGTCGCCCAGCTCACTGGGTACGATGAGGCGACGTGCCGGCATCGTGGCGCGCTCCGGTGCCCGCCCGCGCCACCTCGCTGAAGCCCATCCGAGCAGCTCAGGGGAGCAATCGTGGAAAATTCGCCCAGCACCGATCTTCCGGCCGGCGGCGAGCACGCCGACCTGGGCGGCCACCTGCCCGAGCTGCCGGCCGGCTCCGCCCGGGTGGTTCCGCTCGGCCTCACCTTCGACGACGTGCTGCTTCAGCCGGGCGAGTCGGACGTGGTGCCCAGCCGTGTGAATACCCGGACGAAGCTCACCCGCAACATCGAGTTGTCCATTCCGCTGCTGTCCAGCGCGATGGACACGGTGACCGAGGCCCGGATGGCGATCGCCATGGCCCGCCAGGGCGGCATCGGCGTGTTGCACCGCAACCTCTCCCTGGAGGACCAGGCGCTCCAGGTCGACCTGGTGAAGCGCTCGGAGTCCGGCATGATCACCAACCCGGTGACCGCGAGCCCGGACGACACGCTGCGCGAGGTCGACGAGCTGTGCGGGCGTTACCGCATCTCCGGTGTTCCCGTGGTGGACGGCGACGGCCAGCTGGTCGGCATCGTCACCAACCGGGACATGCGTTTCGTCTCCGAGCCGAACACTCCGGTTCGCGAGATCATGACCCACACCCCGCTGGTCACCGCGCGGGTCGGGGTGAGCAAGGACGAGGCGCTTGCGTTGCTGCGTCAGCACAAGGTTGAGAAGCTGCCGATCGTCGACGACTCGGGCCGGCTGCGTGGCCTGATCACCGTCAAGGACTTCACCAAGAGCGAGCAGTACCCGGACGCCAGCAAGGACGACGCCGGCCGGCTGCGGGTCGCCGCCGCCATCGGTGTGGGCGAGGACGCGTACAAGCGGGCCCGTGCACTTGTCGACGCGGGCGTCGACGTGCTGATCGTGGACACCGCGCACGGTCACCAGCGGGCCGTGCTGGACATGGTCCGCCGGCTGAAGGCCGACGTGACGGTTGACATCATGGGCGGCAACGTGGCCACGTACGCGGGTGCGAAGGCGCTTGTCGACGCCGGCGCCGACGGCGTCAAGGTGGGCGTGGGACCGGGCGCGATCTGCACCACCCGCATCGTCGCCGGGGTCGGCGTGCCGCAGGTGACCGCGATCATGGAGGCGGCCCGGGCCGCCCGCCCGGCCGGTGTGCCGGTGATCGGTGACGGCGGCATCCAGTATTCCGGCGACATCGCCAAGGCCCTGGTGGCCGGCGCGGACACGGTGATGCTCGGCAGCCTGCTGGCCGGTTGCGAGGAGAGCCCCGGCGAGCTGATCTTCGTCAACGGCAAGCAGTTCAAGACGTACCGCGGGATGGGGTCGCTCGGCGCGATGCAGTCCCGGGGTCAGGCCAAGTCGTACAGCAAGGACCGTTACTTCCAGCAGGACGTGCTCAGCGACGACAAGCTGGTTCCCGAGGGCGTGGAGGGCCAGGTGCCCTACCGGGGGCCGCTGTCCCGGGTCGCCCACCAGCTGGTCGGCGGGCTGCGGCTGGCGATGGGGTACGCCGGTGCGGAGAACATCCCCGATCTGCACCGCCGGGGCCAGCTCATCCGGATCACCGCGGCTGGTCTGAAGGAGAGCCACCCGCACGACATCCAGATGACCGTCGAGGCGCCCAACTACCACACCCGCTGATCCAACACCCCCAACCACCTGGAGTCCCCCATGCGTGACGTGGTCGAGATCGGGCTGGGCAAGACCGCGCAGCGCGGCTACCACCTGGACGACATCGCCATCGTGCCGAGCCGCCGTACCCGGGACGTCGACGACGTCTCGACGTCGTGGCAGCTCGACGCGTACCCGTTCGGCATTCCGTGCGTCGGCCACCCCTCCGACGCCACCATGAGCCCGGCCTCCGCGGTGCGGCTCGGTCAGCTCGGCGGCCTCGGCGTGCTCAACGTCGAGGGGCTCTGGACCCGCTACGAGAACCCGACCAAGGTGCTGGACGAGCTGGCCGGCCTGGACGAGGAGGCCCGCGCCACCAAGCGGCTCCAGGAGGTGTACGCCGAGCCGATCCGCCCGGACCTGATCGCCGAGCGGGTCCGCGAGCTGCGTGCCGGTGGCGGCACCGTGGCGTGGTCAACTGCCGGTGCACGGCCGCCGCCGCGGCCCGCTCACCCCGCCCGAGCAGCCGGGACAGCTGCGGCGACACC
>NZ_JBEYSL010000678.1:0-2899 GCF_040642735.1 Micromonospora sp. NPDC047753
AGGCACCGGTGGGCCGGACGCGCTGATCACCCGGGTCCGGTGCCTGAGCGTCCGGTGATCGACCGACCGCTGATGCGGAGCCCCGGTGCTCGCGGGCTGGGCCACAGGGCTAACGCCAGGGACAGGCCCGCGTACACGTCAAAACCCCGCCCGCTCCGGCGATGAGGACGCTCCGCGCCGGCGCCAACGCGGCGAACAGTGGCGGAACGGTCAACGAGAACGCGCCGAAGTCGGCGGGCGGCGCCGCAGGGGTCGTCACCGCTCAATGATCACTGATGGGCGGCGGACACCGGCAGTGCTAGATGACGGGAACGGGGGGAGGGTCGAGCAGTGCGCGGTCACCGTCGAAGCCGTGATTCAGTGCGGCGGTGACGTCCTCGTGCGGGGTTCCCAGCGACCTGGCCCTCGGGCGAACGATCACAGCAGATCCACTTCGACCTGGCCGTCGACGAGCCCGATGACCTCGATGACGCCGAGGCGCGCGCGATCGAACTCGGAGCCGTCAAAGAAGAGCAACAACCCGCGCCGGAACGCTTTCGCGTCCTGCGCGACCCGGCCGGCCATCCTTTCTGCCTACGCGGCTGACCCGCACGACTCGCACAGCATCAGGGGCGAACCCGCCACCCGCCGACAACGCCGCACCTTCAACACATCCGACTGACAGCAATGTGAAGCGCGCTCTCAGTCCATGACGGCGGTGGCCTCGACCTCGACGAGGTAGTCGGGGCCGGCGAGGGCGCTGACGCCCAGCCCTTCCACCGACAGGTACCGTCACGCACCCGGTCCGCACTACCTACAGGATGCCGTCGACGGCCGCCCGGCGGGAGCGCATCTCTGCTTTGCCCATCCACTGCGGCGACGGCAGCATCGGCTTCACGATCTCCCACTCGGTATCAGTCAGATCCGACGCGTACCGCCGCATTCGATCCGTACCCTTCTACCGACCCAGTCAGGCCTATCGATCGGACCGGCTGACGCCCGACCAACCCACAACCCAAACGGGCTCTCCGGGCTGCCCACCGGCCTGTTCGGACTTGTCCGGACGCTCGTCAGGAGGTGGGCGGCCGCTCCTGGTCAAGGTGTGGGGACTGCTGAGTGAGGGTCAGCTGTCCGAGTTCCTGGGTGCATCGGGTGAGCGCGACGTAGAGGCCGTTCCAACCGCGCGGTTCGGCGGCGATGCCCCGAGGGTCGATGAGGAGTGTCGCGTCCCATTCCAGTCCCTTGGACTGGGTCGCGGTGAGCGCCGGCACATCACTCAGCACGGCTTGGAGTGCGGCGATGCGCTCCGCGGGGGCGATGACGCCGACCGTGCCGCCGTGCCACCGTTGCTGCAACTGTCGCACTGCGTCCACGGCGGCGCCGGCAAGCTCAGCCGGTGTGATCGTCCGCTCCCAGGGGGCGATGCCGGAGGAGCGCACCGCTCGTGGCGGGGTGTTGTGGCTGCCAGCCTTCTTCAAGACCGGTTCGGTGAGGTCCATGACCTCGCGCGGGGTCCGGTAGCAGATGGTCAGTTCCGCGGCGGTCCAGCGGTCTCCGAAGGCAGCCCGTACCGCTTGCGCCCAACTGGTGTGCCGGTGGGCTGCCTCGGCCTGGTCGATGTCGCCGACGGCGGTGATGGAGCGACTGGGGCAACGGCGGAGAACCATCTGCCACTGCATCTCGGACAGTTCCTGTGCCTCGTCGATGACGACATGGCCGTACACCCAACCGCGCTGGCGGCGAGCACGTTCGGCGAGGAATTCGCCCTGTGGTTGCGGGGTGTCGACGTCGCCGAGCAGGTCGGCGAGGGCGTCGAGAAGAGGGATGTCGCTTGATGCCCAGGGGGTGGGCTCGGCCGCGACAGCCGCGACCTCCTCGGGGGACAGCTGCGGGGCGAACCGGGCCAGCAGGGTGCGGTCGGTCAGGAGACCACCCAGCAGGGTTTCGGGATCGAGGGTGGGCCACCAGGCCTCGATGAACCGGGCGATGGTGGTGTTCTCGGCGATACGACAACGAAGCTCTTCGACCTCCTCCTCGGAGAGCAACCCGTTGATGTCGCTGCCGGTGGACGCCTCGGTGGAGGAGTGGTCATGCGCCATGCCCTTGTCGACGCGGGCGAGGATGTCCTCGAAGCCTTCCTCCATCTCCGCCATCAGCGTCTCGCGCTGTTCGGCGACGACATCGGCCAGACGGTGGTGCAACTGCTCGGCGAACGCCGCGCGGGCCCGGTGGTACGGACGCCCCTGCACCGCTGAGGCGAGCGCCTGCGCCACGGTCGCGGCCGGAATGACGTAGAACTCGCCCTCCCAGCGCAGCTTCAGCTCGCGCGGACGGGGGAGCAGCGACGTGACGTAGCTTTCGAGCGTTGGCTGCCAGAGGGCGCGGCCCTTGATCTCGGCGAGACGCCGGCTCTCGTCGCGGCCGACGTGGATGTCGGCCAGCAGGGTGTCGCAGGTCGCCGAGACGACGGCGGTCTCACCGAGCGCGGGCAGCACCTGGGCGATGTACTGGAGGAACCGCGGCGAGGGACCCAGGACCAGGACCGCCTGGTCGGTCATCTTCCGGTGGGTGAACAGCAGGTACGCGACGCGGTGCAGGGCGACCACGGTCTTGCCCGTGCCGGGACCGCCCTGGACGATCAGTGGGCCGGTCGCCTCAGCCCGGATGATGTCGTCCTGTTCGCGTTGCAGGGTGGAGATCGCCGTCGACATGCGGCCGGTGCGCCGCTGGTCGAGAGCGGCCAGTAGGGCGCCTTCGCCGACGAGGTCCGCAGTCGCACTTCCGTCGAGGGGTTCGTCGTCCACCCCGACGACGGCCGATCCCGTCGCTGCCTCCGGCGGAGCCGACCGAGTAGGTCGCAGAGCGGTTCGGAACGCCCCCGGCGGACTGTCGCCGGGGGCGTTCGCGGTTCATTCGACCG
>NZ_JBEYSL010000679.1:0-2896 GCF_040642735.1 Micromonospora sp. NPDC047753
CCCCTGCTGGCGCTGTGGGTCGTCTGGGCCATCGGCACCCGGTCGGCGCGGGCCTTCGAGGGGTTCGGCCCGTTGGCGGCGCAACCCCGCTCCGACGACCGGGACCAGAGCCTCACCGACGCCGGTTTCTGGCAGGACGCGCACGTCACCGGTTGGCTACGGCAGGTCCACGTGGTGCTCGGCATCGGGACGCTGAACGTCGCACTGCTGGCCGGCGTCGCACCGGGCGGGATCGGTCACGTCGTGCTGTTCGTGATCGCCGTCGGACTGCTCGGGGCGGGCGTGGTGCTCCTCGCCCTGCCCGTGCCGACCAGCCCGGTGCGGGCCCGACGGATCCTGCGAACCCTGTGGGCGACCACAGTGCTGACGACCGTGTTGTGCCTCGGCTCGGCCACGCTGGCGGACGCGACACCCTCCGGCTCGGGCAAGCTGCCCGGGTACGAGGGCGCCGCCGCCGGGGTGGTCGCCACGCAGGGTGTCCTGCTCGTCGTGCTCACCGTCGTCACGTACACCCGCCAACGTGCCGCCCGCGGCGACGAGCGCCCCGTCCTGCGCGGGCTGGGCACCCCGGTCATGGCCGCGGCGGCGGTGAGCGTCGGCGCCGCCTTCACCGCGACTCTGGTCTACCGCGTCGCCGACGCCCTCGACCACGGCGACATCCCCGACCCGATCCGGCCCAACCCGCCGATCGTCGGCCCGCTGGACCCGCCGGTGGCCTACTGGTGGGCAGCGCTCGCCGGGCTCGCCGCGCTGCTGATCGGCGCGGCGGTGACCTCCGTGACCCTCCTGCTGAGTCGGCGACGGCGACGGCGGTTGGCGGCACGGATCATCGAACGGGACTACCCCGACGTGCCGGCGGCGGACGCGCACCGGCTGCGCGTGGTCCGGGAGACCATCGCCCGGTCCCGGGTCACCGAGGAGCTCGGCCCGGTGCTGCTCGCGTTCCTGTTGATCGCGTCGCTCGGGCTGGCCACCGTCGCCTTCGACGTGATCGGGATCGGTCCCACGCAACTCGCGGACCGGCTGGGCGGGGACGGCCGCGCGGCCGTCGTGCTCGCCTACGTCACCGACGCCGGTGTCTGGGTGATCAGCCTGCTGGTGATCTGCCTGCTGATCCTCGGGTTCCGCGCGTACCGGTCGGCGCAGACCCGGCGGGTGGTGGCGGTGCTGTGGGACCTCGGCACCTTCTGGCCCCGGACGGTCCACCCGTTCGCGCCGCCCTGCTACGCCGCCCGCGCCGTCCCGGAGCTGGCGAAACGGGTCACCGGGCTCACCGCGCGGGGCCCGGTGGTCATCTCCGGGCACAGCCACGGCTCGGTGCTCGCCGCCGCCACCATCCTGCACCTGCCGCCGTCCGTGCTGACCCGGGTGTCGCTGTTGACCTACGGGTCACCGCTGCGGCGCACCTACGCGCGGCTCTACCCCGCGTACTTCGGACCGCGGACGCTGCACGACCTGGGTGGGCGGATCGGGTGGCGGTGGCGCAACCTGTGGCGGGACACCGACCCGATCGGCGGGCCGATCTTCCCTCCGGGCTCGCCCGGAACACCGCCGGACGTCGACATCCGACTGCGTGATCCCCGCAGCCTGACCATCGACCCGGCGGACACCGTGCCGCCGCCGATCGAAGGACACTGGCCGTACCACACCCAGGCCGCGTACCAGGTCGCGATCCGTGAGCTGATCGACCGGTCCGGCTGATCCGCACTCAGGGCGTCAGCGCGACCAGGGCCGTCACCGCCTCCCCGTCGAGGGCCCCGTCGGCCACCCACACCCGGTATTGGCCGTGCCGGCTCCCACCGGCCGGCACCACCGCCGGACGGTCGAACGCGAACGCCACACAGACCCCCGGATACATCCCGGTCCGCACGAACCACCTGTCGTCGCGGCCGAGCCCCGAGAAGACCAGGGTGTACGCCCCGGCGCCCGACCGGACGCCGGTCAGCGCGAGCCACGACGCCGCGCTGCCGTTGACCGTCTCCTCCCCGACCGCGTCGGCGGTGAACACCGCCGGTTCGCCGTCGGCGGCGGCCCGCCAGAAGAACCCGCCGTAGCCGGCCCCACCCGGGCGGCCGTTGGTGGCCGGGCTGCCCAGCCGGATCTCCCGGTCGTCCGGGGCGACGAGGACGGACTCCACGTCGAGGCGCCAGGCGTCCGGTGTGACCACCGACGCGGCGAGCCACCTCCGCTCGGTCAGCAGCACCCCGCCGGTCCGGTCGCGCCACTGCAGATCGTGCGCGTACCGGCCCGGGGACCGTTCGACCTCACCGGTGTGCGTGATGACGCCGTGGTCGTCGCGCCAGGTGTAGCCGACGTCGCGGACGTAGGTGCGCCCGCCCCAGAGGTTGCTGCCGTCGACGTCCTGGACCGCGAGGGACGCGCCGAGGTGCCACACGTGGTCGGCGGGAAGCGCGTCGGTGACCACCGTTCCGCCGAGCGTGCGCACCGGGTGCAGGTACGGCCGGGGACCGTGTTGGGCGTCCAGCGCCGGGTCGAGCACATACTCGGCAACCTCCGTGGCCCCGACGGTCAGCCGCACCGGCTCCCCGCTCACGGCAGCTCCCCAGGACCGGCGACGGCGACGGAGACCGGTCGGCGATTGGCGACGGCGTGCAGGGCGGCCACCGTGTAGCCGGCGAGGATAGGCACCGCGACCGGGGTGACCAGGACGGTGAGCAGTCCGGCGAGTGTGACCACCCCGGTGAGCGCCGCCCAGCGGGTGGGCGCGTCGAGGCAGGCGCGCGCGGCGGAGCGGGCCGAGGCCCGCCACCGCACGCCCCCGTTGCCGCCCACCTCGACGACGACCAGCCCGGCGTACCCGGCCAGGCCGGCCGCGACCAGCGTCCGTCCGGTCACCCTCGGCAGGGTGGTCGAATCAGGCCCCGCGATCTCGCGT
>NZ_JBEYSL010000680.1:0-2890 GCF_040642735.1 Micromonospora sp. NPDC047753
GTCGCGGATGATCGACCACCTGCGGGAGCGGCCGGACGTGGCGGGGGTCAGCCCGCTGCGGCGGCGCGGCGGCGCGGCGGTGGCTCAGCCGATCCGGCAGTCGACCCCGTTGACTGTGCACTTGACCGGGCGCTGTGCCGAGTCACCCCAGCCCACGCGCAGCCGCAGCGTCCGAGAGTCGCCCGGGTCCAGCGAACGGGTGCCGCGCAGGACGAACTCCCCGTGCCCGCGCCCCCGCACCGAGACGCCCGAGTCATCACCCACCCGCAGAGTCCAGGTGTCGTCGTCGAACAGCAGTTCCACCTGCCAGTCCGCCGACCGACTCGACTCGTTGGCGATCGACAGGACCGCCGAATCCCCGTCCCAGCCGTTCGAACCGACCTCGTACCGGGCGCTGACCGCGTCCTGCGCCGACGGCGCAATCAGGACGCTCGTCCGCCCCGGAGTCGGCGAGCCGGTGACGGTGGCCCGCGGTGACGGTGTCCGGCTACTGCGTGACGGTCGCGGTGACACCGAGCGCCGCTCCACGGCGGCCGGAGTCGGCCCACCGGTGGCCGACGCGGCGGCCGGCACGGTCGGCAGGAACGCCGGAGGCGCGGCCTGCGGCGGCGCGTCCCGCTCCCTGGTGCGAAACGCCAGCAGCGCGATCACGAGGAGCACCACCAGCGCGCACACGCCGAGCAGCACCACGATCCACGGCACCGACGCTAACACCCGCGCCGCCCGCGAATCTGCCGCACCGTCCGGCCGCACCGCCATCAGGTCTCCCCTCGTCCCCCACCGACGCGACAGCGTAGCCAGCGCCGCACGGACCCGAAACCGGGTGGGTACGGATCGGGCCAACCGGCCCCCGTCGGTCAGCCCGTCCGGACGACAGTGCAGATCAGTGGTCCGTCATCCGAGATACGCAGCAGGTAGCGGTACCGCTCCCCCGGCACCGCCTGCCCCCGACAGTCCAGGAACTCCCACTCCACCGCCACCATCGTCAACAGCGCGGACACCGCCTGAACGTCCTCGATCCGGGCGTGGGCCGCGACCAACTCCCGGTCCTGGTAGTCGGGTGCGGCACCCACGAAGGACAGCGCCACCGCCGCCGCGGACGTGAACGAGAAACTGTAGGTGTCAGCCACCACCAGCCCCGGCAGGGCGTAGCAGCCGGCGATGGCCGGCAGGTCGCCTGAGGTCAACGCCACGCCGTACCGGTCGAAGAAGTCGGCCAACGTGTCAAGATCCGTGGAGGCGTTCACGGCCACAGCAATTGCCGGTCACCGCACAGCTCAAACCTCAGCGGGGCGGCACCTGAACCTCGATCTCGGAACCCAACCGGGCGTCGCCGGCCAGACCCAGGTCGTCCCCGCTCCAGAACCGCCCCGGGTCGTACCAGTTCGGACGTCGACCCGCCGGCAGCAACCCCATTGCCTCATAGGTCACCGCCACCACCTCGGCGCAGTACGCCGTCTCCAGGGCCCGGTCCCGCTCCCCCGCCGACCGGGCCGAGCTGACCGGGCCGGAAGGGTTGGCGCGGTCGGTCGGGTTGGGGTGCTCAGCGCGGTCGGTCGGGTTGGGGCGCTCGGTCGGGTTGGGGCGCTCGGTCGGGTTGGGGCGCTCGGCCCGGTTGGGGTGAGGTGTCGGCTGGCCGAGGCGTGCCAACGCCGACAGCCCACCGAGGTGCGGCAACGCGGGAAGCCGGCCGGGGCGCGGCAGCGCCGGCACCCGACCCCGCACCCAGCGCCACGCCAACTGGGCGGTCGACGGGAACGGCGTGCCGTCGAGCCGCGCGATCGTCCGCAGCACCGCCCGCTCCATCTCCGCGTCGGCCGGCGGGTCGAGCTGCCGCAACCAGGCCCGTTGGCCGTACCGGTTGGCCCAGACGCAGACGGCGTCCCGCAGGTCGTGCAGCTGGACGCCACGTTGGTGGCTGCCCGACCACAGGTCCGGCAACGACCTGCCCAACTCCGCGTGCCACATCAGCGGCGGCATGTCGTCCAGCACCACCGCCATCCCGACGTGATTCACCGGGCTGTTGGTGGTGAACTGGATCGCCCGGTCCGGCACGCTGCGGCCCCGGAACACCCACACGTCACCGGTGCGGGTCAACTCGACGGCCTCATCCAGGCTGATGCTCATGAGGGTCTAGCCTAGGCCGATGCGGCAACGAATGCGGTGGTGGAAAGTTCTCGGGCTGGCCGGGCTCGCCGGTGTCGCGGCCTCCGGCGTGGTCATCGCCCGGGCCGAACGGCGTCGGCGCGCGTACACCCCGGAGGAGATCCGGCAGCGGCTGCTGGAGCGGCACGCCCAGGCCAGCGACGCCGCGAAACCCGGTGACCCGACCTGACCCACCGTCCTCTGTAGATCCTCGTTGGGTCAGCCGGGCAGGTCGATGATCGATACGATGAGGCCATGACGACGCCCGTCGCACAACGGCCCTTCGTCCTGTCCATCCCGGCCGCGCCGGTCGAACGACACGGCAACGTCGACCTGCACCTGCCCACCCACACCGGTCGCGCGCCGGCCGTCGTGGTGGTGCACGGCGCTCCGCTGCCACCCGACGCGCCCGACCCTCGCGACTGGTTGCTCTACCGCGGCTACGGCGCGCTGCTCGCCGCGAGCGGCGTGGTCACCGCACTGGTCAGCTACCAGGTGTCCGACCTGTCCGCGCTGCCCGCCGCAGCCGACGACATCGCCGCCATGGTCGAGCAGGTCCGCGCCGATCCGCGGGTCGACCCCGAGCGGGTGGTGCTGTGGTTCTTCTCCGGCGGCGGCCTCTTCGCGGCCGACTGGCTGCGCGTCCCACCGGCCTGGCTACGCGGGATCGCACTGACGTACCCGCTGCTCGTTCCGTTCCCCGGCTGGGAGGTCGACGCCCGGTTCCTGCCGGTCGAGGCACTCA
>NZ_JBEYSL010000681.1:0-2876 GCF_040642735.1 Micromonospora sp. NPDC047753
GGCGGACGCGCGGCCCGACGCCGGGCCGAACGCCACCCGCCGCGTCGCTCCGCCGCCACCCGGGCCTCCCGCCGTCGGCTCTCGTGGGCCACCTCGCCCTGCAGCCGCCGCCAGCTCTCCCACCGACGGGTGGAGAGCTCGCCGGTGTGCACCGCCTCCCGGACCGCGCAGGACGGCTCGCCGTCGTGACCGCAGTCGGCGTACCGGCAGCCCTCGGCCAGCCCGGCGATGTCGGCGAACGCCCGGTCGAGCCCGGCCGCGCCGTCCAGCAGGCCGACCGCCCGGACACCGGGCGTGTCGATCACCGCACCGCCACCGGGGATCGGTACGAGCGCCCGCCAGGTGGTGGTGTGCCGGCCCTTGCCGTCGACGCGCCGGATCGCCTGGGTGGGCATCATCACCGCCCCGACGAGAGCGTTGACCAGGCTCGACTTGCCAGCACCGGACGGGCCGAGCAGTCCGAGCGTGCGGCCGGGCGTCACCTCGGCGCGCAGCGGTGCCAGCCCGAGGCCACCTTCGGCGCTGACCGGCAGCACTGGCACCCCGGGCGCGACGGCGGCCAGCTGGCGGGCCAGCGCGGCCGGGTCGGCCGCGAGGTCCGCCTTGGTCAGTACGACAAGTGGCCGGGCTCCGGACTCGTGGGCCAGGGAGAGCAGCCGCTCGATCCGGCCCACGTCCGGCTCGGGGTGCACCGGCTCCACCACGGCGGCGGCGTCGAGGTTGGCGGCCAGCACCTGACCACTGGCGTCCTTGCCGGCGGTACGTCGGATCAGCGCGCTCCGCCGCGGCAGCACCGCCTCGACGGTGACGCGGCGGTCCGGCCAGTGGGTGAGCAGCACCCAGTCCCCGGCGCAGGGCAGCGCGGACGGGTCCCGGGCGGCGACGGTCAGCACCGCCCCACCCAGACTGGCCCGGACCGGGCCACCTGCGGTGAGCACCGTGCAGACCCCCCGGTCCACCCGGGCCACCCGACCCGGCTGGTGCTCGCCGCGGCGCGCGGCGTACGCCGTCCGCTCGGCGTCCCAGCCGAGGGCGGTCAAATCGATCGTCATGGCATCCTCATCGGTGTCGAAGCTGGTGATGGCGGAACACGCGTGCCACGTCCGGCATGATCACCACCTCCGTCCGATGTCCCGGTGCCGCGTCTGCCGCTGACGGTAGGTCGCGCGCCGACGCGCCGAAAGCGATTTCCCCGGCGACGGCGCGACGGCGGACCGCTAGGGTCGACGGGTGACCACGGATCCGCTGTTGCTGATGGGCGAGGTGGACGCGGCCACCAGGCGACTACTGCGTACCGCCGCTTCTTTCGACGCCGCGGACCTGGCCGCCGCGTCGCTGCTGCCGGGCTGGACGCGCGGCCACGTCCTGGCGCATGTGGCGCGCAACGCCGACGGTTTCGTCAACCTGCTCACCGCGGCCCGCACCGGGGCGGCGCTGCCGATGTACGCCTCGCTGGATGCCCGCACCGCCGACATCGAAGCCGGTTCGAGCCGGCCACCGGCCGCGCACCTGGACGACCTGCGACGCACCGCGGACCTGTTCGCCGAGGCGGTCGCGGCGATGCCGGCCGACGCCTGGGCGGCGACGGTGCAGGCGCGTAAGGGTCCCTGGCCGGCGGCGCTGCTGGTCTGGGGTCGACTGCGGGAGATCGAGGTGCACCACCTCGATCTGGCCGCCGACTACCGGGCCGCGGACTGGTCGGAGACGTTCGCCCACCGACTGCTGCGGGAGGCGGCCAGTCATCACGCCATGGGGCCGACACCGCCGTCGATGGTGCTGCGCCTCGACGGCAGTGAGCACGAGGTGGTGATCGGGGAGCGCGTCGGCGCTCCGGTCGTCGCCGGCTCCGCCCCCGACCTCGCCGTCTGGCTGATCGGCCGCGCCGACGGCACCCTGCTCTCCGTCACCCCTGACGGTCCCCTGCCTACTCCACCGGAATGGATATAGAAACGTCATGACATACAGCGGAGACGTCACGCACGGCGGCGCACCGGCGGTTCGGGAGCTGGACGGGCTGACCATCAGCAAGCTGTCGGTGGGTCCGATGGACAACAACGCCTACCTGCTGCGCTGCACGGGCACCGGTGATCAGGTGCTGATCGACGCCGCGAACGAGGCGCCCCGGCTGCTCGAGCTGATCGGTGACGGTGGGCTCACCGCCGTGGTGACGACCCACCAGCACATGGATCACTGGGTGGCGCTGGAGGAGGTCGTCGCCAAGACCGGCGCCCGGGCGTTGGTGCACGCCGACGACGCGTCGGGGTTGCCGATCGAGGCGGAGCGGTTGGCCGACGGCGACACCGTGGCGGTCGGCGACTGCGCGTTGGAGGTCATCCACATCAAGGGGCACACCCCGGGTTCGATCGCGCTGCTCTACCGCGACCCGTCCGGCACCCCGCACCTCTTCACCGGCGACAGCCTTTTCCCTGGTGGGGTGGGCAACACCGACAAGGACCCGGAGCGCTTCGCGGCGCTGATCGATGACGTCGAGCACAAGCTGTTCGACCAGCTCCCGGACGACACCTGGTTCTACCCGGGCCACGGCAAGGACAGCACCCTGGGCGCCGAGCGCCCCGCCCTCCCCCAGTGGAAAGCCAGAGGCTGGTAAACCCCCAGCACAACCACCACCACCAAGAGCAAAGAAAACCCAACGTCGACCAAGAACCACCAAGATCACCCACTGCCGGCCGACGGCGGCGGCACCCCCGCGCGAACCGGAACCACGACGGGGGCGGGGGCCCGCCGTGCCCGGCGCAGGGATCAAGCCTGACCGCCCGGAGCCGGGCACGGCGGGCCCCCCCCCCCCCCCCCCCCCACCCCGCCCCCCCCCCCCCCCCCCCCCCCCCCCCCCCCCCCGCCCCCCCCCCCCCCCCCCC
>NZ_JBEYSL010000682.1:0-2866 GCF_040642735.1 Micromonospora sp. NPDC047753
CACCGTGCGGGTCCATGATTCCCACGGCGGCATCGGCATCTCGAACCCGCTGACCTTCACCATCCGTTAGCGCCTCGGCCCTCCGTTCGTCGAGCCCTGATCGTCACCCGCACCTCGCCGGGGCCGGGCGCGGGCAGGCGTACCCGCTCGACCCGCAGCTCGGCGCCGGACCCGCGCGCGACCAGCGCGCGAACAATGACCGGTGCGGACGCCGGCCCGGTGCCGCCACCCGGCGCGGCCGGGGACAGCTCGGGCCGGCCTGCGGGCATGGCCGGGGACAGCTCGGGACCGGTCATCGCTGGATCGCCTTCAGCTCGCAGAACTCGGCCAGCCCGTGCACGCCCAACTCCCGGCCCAGGCCGGACTGCTTGTAGCCACCGAACGGGGCGAGCGGGTTGAACGGGGCACCGTTGATGTCGACAGCGCCGGTACGCAGCCGCCGGGCCACCGCGAGCGCCGCGTCGGTGTCGGCGGACCAGACCGCGCCGGCCAGCCCGTACTTCGAGTTGTTGGCGATGGCGACCGCCTCGTCGGTGTCGGCGAACGGGATGACGGCGAGCACCGGGCCGAAGACCTCCTCCTGGGCCAGCGCACTGTCGGGGTGCACGTCGGCGAAGACGGTCGGGGCGACGAAGTGCCCCCGGGTCGGCACCGGGGCGTCGGGCCCGCCGGCGACCAGCCGGGCGCCGTCGGCGAGAGCCCGGTCGATGTGGCCACGCGCCCGCTCGGCCTGGGCGGCGGAGACCAGCGGGCCGAGCCGGGTCGCCGGGTCGAACGGGTCGCCGAGTCGGTAGCCGGCCACCGCCGCGGCGATCAGGTCGAGGGCTTCGTCGTACCGGTCGCGGTGCACCAGCATCCTGGTCCAGGCGGTACAGGTCTGCCCGGAGTTGAGCAGGGCGTTGCCGACGCCAACCTTGACGGCGGTGGCCAGGTCGGCGTCGGGGAGGATCACGTTGGCGGACTTGCCGCCCAGCTCCAGCGCGACCCGGGCGATGCGGTCGGCGGCGAGCCGCATGATTCGCGCGCCGGTGGCGGTGGAGCCGGTGAAGGAGACCAGGTCGACGTCGGGGTGCCCGGCGAGCGCCTCACCGACCACCGGCCCGGTGCCGGGAACCAGGTTGAGCACGCCCGGCGGCAGGCCGGCCTCGGTGACCGCGTCGAAGAGCAGGTACGCGGTCAACGGGGTCAGCTCGCTGGGTTTGAGCACCACAGTGCAGCCGGCGGCCAGGGCGGGTGCGAGCTTCGCCATCACCTGGTGCAGTGGGTAGTTCCACGGGGTGATCGCGCCGACCACGCCGATCGGCTCCCGGACGACGAGGGAGTTGCCGATGCTCTCCTCGACCGGCGCGCGGGCGGCGAGCGCGACGTGGTCGCGCAGCACGGTCAGTGGGAGCCCGACCTGCACCCGGGTGGCGAGCTTGAGCGGAGATCCCAGCTCGACGGCGATGGTGCGGGCGAGGTCGTCGGCGCGGGCGGTGAGCGCCGCGTGCAGCCGGTCGAGGTGGGCGGAGCGCTCGGCGGGGGTGGCGGCCGACCAGCCGGGAAACGCGGACCGGGCCGCGGCAACGGCGCGATCCACGTCGGCCGGGGTGCCGGCCGGCACCTGCCCGATCAGCTCCCCGGTGCTCGGGTTCTCCACATCGATGAGGCCGGCGTCGGCGGGAGGGGTCCACTCCCCGCCGACGTGCAGGTGACGCCGCAGGCGCAGGGAGTCGGGCAACAGCGACGGCGGGGCGGCGAGGTCCATGTCGTCCCTTCGAGGGGGTGGGCGATGGGGTCGCGACGGGCGATGAAACTAGCGCTGGGAGTTTGGACGTTACCCGTCGGGCCGGGCGGACTCCACCGTGTCGACGCTGCGGGTGTACTCGGCGGCCAGACCGTGCAGCAGGGCGTCCAGGCCGAGGGCGAAGGCTCCCTCGTCGACGCTCTGCTGGTGCTCGGCGAGCCGGTGGGCCTGTCGCAGGTGCGGGTAGTGCGCCGCGTACAGCTCGGGGTCCTCGACGAAACCGCGGGCGAACGAGCCGAGCGCCGACCCGGCCACGAAGTACCGCAGCGCCGCGCCGATGTGGGTGGCCCGGGCCGGCGGCCAACCGGCCCGGACCAGCCCTCCGTAGACCGCGTCCGCCATGGCGAGGGCCGCCGGTCGACGACCCGGGCCCTGCGCCAGGTACGGCACGACGTTCGGGTGCGCGGTGAGCGCCCGCCGGTACGACCACGCCCAGTCCCGCAGCGCGGCGAGCCAGTCCCGGCTGGCGAAGCCGCTGGTGTCGACGGCACCGGTGACCGTGTCGGCGACCGCGTCGAGGATCTCGTCCTTGGTGGCGAAGTGGTTGTAGAGCGAGGGACCCTGCACGCCGAGCGCGGCGGCGAGTCGGCGGGTGGAGAGCGCGTCGAGCCCGTCGGCGTCGATCAGCGCGAGCGCCGTCTCGACGATCCGGTCGCGGGTGAGCAGAGGCCGTCGAGGTCGGGGCACGTCAGAACTCCTCGGTCTGCGGCGTCCCTCCCCGTGGGAACCACCTGTTCACGCACCCTATCGGGGACCGCCTGCGGGAGGGCGTCACCACGTCGGCCGGAGAAGGGGTCTGGACGAATGAAAACTTACACCGCTAGTTTATGAGGGACCGCTACGGCCCGTGGCGGCGCACCACCACGCCGACCGAGGGGGAACCGTGGACTTCGCACTGTCCGACGAGGAACGCGCCGTCCGGGACACCGTGCGCGCGTTCATCACCCGCGAGGTGATGCCCCTGGAAGCGGAGGTGCTCCGCCGGGAACGGGCGCACCAGCCGGGCCTCGACCACTCCGAGGTGCGCGAACTGCAACTCAAGGCGCGCAAGTTCGGCTTCTGGGGCCTGGCCACCCCGGA
>NZ_JBEYSL010000683.1:0-2856 GCF_040642735.1 Micromonospora sp. NPDC047753
GCTCAGGTGCCCGCCGAACGGATGGGCGACGTGGTCCAGCGGATCTCGTTCTTCGTCAACGCCGGGGTGCGCTTCGTCGAGGAGATCGCCAAGATGCGCGCGTTCGGCGTGCTCTGGGACGAGATCACCCGGGACCGGTACGGGGTCACCGACGCCAGACAACGGCGGTTCCGCTACGGCGTGCAGGTCAACTCGCTCGGCCTGACCGAGGCGCAGCCGGAGAACAACATCCAGCGCATCGTGCTGGAGATGCTCGGCGTGACGATGTCCCGCGACGCCCGGGCCCGCGCCGTCCAACTGCCCGCCTGGAACGAGGCGCTCGGCCTGCCCCGCCCCTGGGACCAGCAGTGGTCGCTGCGGATGCAGCAGGTCCTGGCGTACGAGTCGGACCTGCTCGAATATCCCGACCTCTTCGCCGGCTCGCACGTGATGACCGCACTCGTCGACGAGATCGTCACCGGGGCGCGGGCCGAGCTGGGCGGGGTGCTCAAGCTGGGCGGCGTCGTCGCCGCAGTGGAGACCGGCTACCTCAAGAGCGCGCTGGTCGCGTCACTCGCCGAGCGGCGTCGGCGGATGGAGTCCGGTGCCGACGTGGTGGTCGGGGTCAACCGGTACACCGAGACCGAACCCTCCCCGCTGACCGCTGCCGGCGCGGGCTCCGTCGAGCAGGTCGACCCCGCGGTCGAGGCGGCCGCCGTGGACGGCGTACGCCGGTGGCGGTCCGACCGGGACGCGGCCGTCGTCGACGCGGCGCTGGCCCGGCTGCGCGCGGACGCCGCGACCACCGCCAACCTGATGCCGGCCACCCTGGAGTGCGTGCGGGCCGGGGTGACCACCGGCGAGTGGGCCGGCGCGCTGCGCCAGGTCTTCGGCGAGTACCGGGCGCCGACCGGGCTGGCCGGCGCTACGGGCGGCGGCGGGGAGCCGGGCCTCGCGGCGGTCCGCGAGCGGGTCGCCGCGACGGCGCGGGAGCTGGGCAGTGGCCGGCTGCGGCTGCTGGTCGGCAAACCCGGCCTGGACGGGCACTCCAACGGCGCGGAGCAGATCGCGGTACGTGCCCGTGACGCCGGCTTCGAGGTCGTCTACCAGGGCATCCGGTTGACCGCGGGGCAGATCGTCGCCGCCGCTGTCGAGGAGGACGTCGACCTGGTCGGGCTCTCCGTGCTCTCCGGGTCGCACCTGGCCGCCGTGCCGGCGGTGCTCGACGGGCTTCGCGCCGCAGGCCGGGCCGACCTCCCGGTGGTGGTGGGCGGCATCATCCCGGCCGGTGACGCGGACACCCTCCGCGCGGCCGGGGTCGCCCGGGTCTTCACCCCGAAGGACTTCGCCCTCACCGGCATCATCGACGACCTGGTGACCGTCATCCGTCGCGCCAACGACCTGCCCTGACCGAAGGGCCGTCTCGGGCAGGTCGTCGGCCCGGCGTGGGTCAGCGGCTGGTGTAGGTCATGCAGTCGGCCATGTCGTTGTCCGGGCCGACCCTGATCGACGACGCGTGGCACTCCAACTGCTCGTTGTGCCGGCAGTCGGCGCGCTGGCACGCCCCCACCTGCGCGATCAGGCTCTCCACGCCACCCCGGACGGGCGACTCGACGAAGGTGTGGCAGTGGGCGTGATCCATGCTGCCGATGGTGATCGCGAAGGCGTGGCAGTCACCCGACTGGTTGTACGCGCATGCGGCGACCACGCATTCCTGGACTCGGGGCATCTCCAACGCTGCGGTCATGCCGACCTCCTCTAGGCTCCTGCCCCGATACTAGGCTTTTGTCGCCCCGTGCAGCCCCTCTATCGCGGGCCGCCGATCACGCGTCAGACGCGGAAGCCGGCGGCGCGGGCGGCCTCCCGTTCGCGGCGTCGATCGGATCGACGACGGAAGAACCAGAAGGCGAAGAACGCCAGGCCGACGAGGGCGACGAGCACCAGCACCGGCAGGATGATCGCCACCAGGGAGACCACCACGCTGGTGGCGTCCTCGGCGGTGCTGGCGACCGGGGCGCCGATTCCGGCGGTGGTCGCGTTGATCACCGGCCGGGCTGCGGACTTGAGCAGATGCACGCCCAACGCCAGCAGCACGCCGGTGACGACCGGCACCCACTGGTGCGACGAGAAGAAGCTCCCCGGATCGCTGACCGTCACCGTCTCCGACGAGGAGCCGGCACCGAAGGCCAGGCCACCGGCGGTGGGTCGGACCACGGTCTGCACCACGTCGTTGATGTGGTCGACCACTGGCACCTTGTCCGCCACCATCTCCACGGCGAGCAGCACGGCCATGATCGCGATGACCCAGCCGTTGCCGAGCCAGGTCCAGCCGCTGGGCAGGTCGATCAGGTCGGTGTAACGGCCGAGTAGGCCGAGGATGAGCAGGGGTATGTAGGCGTTGAGCCCCGCCGATGCGGCGAGACCGGTGCCGGTGAGGACTTCGAACACGGTCTCAGCATCGCATCGACGCGCCAGTGCCGCTCGCTGGCGACCGGCGGGTGCTCGGCTACCCTCGTCGGGTGCGGTTGGTCATTGCGAAGTGCTCGGTGGATTACGTCGGACGGCTCTCGGCTCACCTGCCGCTGGCCACCCGGTTGCTGATGGTGAAGGCGGACGGGTCGGTGTCCATTCACGCCGACGACCGGGCGTACAAGCCGTTGAACTGGATGAGCCCGCCGTGTCGGTTGGAGGAGGCCCCCGGTGTGTGGCGGGTCGTCAACAAGGCTGGCGAGGAGCTGCGGATCACCCTGGAGGAGATCTTCCAGGACACCTCGTACGAGTTGGGTGTGGATCCGGGCCTGCGCAAGGACGGGGTGGAGGCGCACCTGCAGGAGTTGCTGGCCGCCAACCCGGGCATGGTGCTGCTCGCCGCGTTCC
>NZ_JBEYSL010000684.1:0-2854 GCF_040642735.1 Micromonospora sp. NPDC047753
CGGCGACAGCGAGCCGGGGGCACGTCCGGTGGTGGTCAGCGCGGACGCCAACCGGGCCCGCGCGGACGCGCACGCCGCCTGGGCGGAGCTGCTCGACACGCTTGTGGACTTCCGGGTCCCGGTCGATCCGACCGAGACGCCCAGGGCGACCGCGGACCGGCTGATCCGGGACTCCCTCGACGATGACGACGCGATCGGGTCGGCGCGGCTGCTCGGCCGGGCGGAGGAGCGGGCCCGCTACGCGCGGGACCCGCTGACCGGTGAGCCGTTGCTGCCGGCGCTGCGCGCGGTCCGTGCGGCGCTCGCGACACGGGCGGACCGACGGACCCGCCTGCGCGCCGCCGTGCTGCCGCCCTCGGTGCTGCTGCGCTGGCGCACCACGATGGCCGACAGTTCCAGCCGGATGGTGGCGCTCACCGGGCAGGCCCGGTACCGACTGCTGCGGTGGAACCCCCGACGGCTGCTGGCCGGCCGGGCAGCTCGCTGACCGGACCGGTTCCCTGGCAGGGGACGGCGGCCAACCCGCCGCCGTCCCAGCCCGGCCCGGCATCCCTGCGCCCGGCTCAGCGTCTCCAAGATCAGGAGATGAGAAGCAAGATCAGGTGATGAGAAGTAGGTCGCTGGGACGTCCCGCGCCTACTTCTCATCACATGATCGTGCGTCAGCTCCAGCGCGGCCAGCGCGGCAGCGCGGCCAGCGCGGCAGCGCGGCCAGCGCGGCAGCGCGGCGCGAGCCGGGGAGCCGGCGGGGCTGGCCCAGCCAGGGAGCCGGCGGGGGCGGGCAGCGGTAGAGGGCGTGCGGATACGACGGAGGTCGCCGGGGGCTGTGCCCGGCGACCGCTCGTCGCGGCGTACGGTCCGCCTCAGCGGCGGGACCGGCTCAGCGGTGCCCCTCCGGGCGCTGCCGCCACCTGTCCTCCATGCGGTCCAGGATTGACGACCGGCGACCGGATCGGCCACCGCGGGGACGACGACGACTCGTCGTGCCGCCCACCACGTGCAGGTCGGGTGACTGCGCCCGCCGGTGCGACTGCACCGCGAACGCGGCCGACGCCAGCATGACGACGAAGCCCGCCACCGCCAGTGGTGGAGTCTTGATCACCGCGCCATAGACCAGTAGAGCCAAGCCAGCGATGATGACGCCGGCGGCGACGAGCAGGCGACGCCGCGCATGGAAGCGCGGATCGCTGGCGCGCACGGCCGAGGCGAATTTGGGGTCCTCGGCAAGCGACCGCTCGATCTGCTCGAACAGCCGCTGCTCGTGCTCCGAGAGCGGCACGGCACTCCTCCCCGGTCACGTTGGTCGGGCCCATTCGGGCCGTCAGACCGTGGCAGCCAACCGGCTGCTTACCCGCAAGTCTACGAGGGGGGTCGCGCGTCGGAAAGCGGGACGACCTATGGGCGGGGTGGATTTTCGTTTCGACGGGGATCACGGTCGCCCATCAGACTGGCCGGACCTATGACGGACCGCCCGAAACGGGCAGCGGCGGCGTCCGCGGCAGCTTCCGCTTCGCGCCAGCCGCGCTCGGGCGCGCCGAGGGTGAGTTGCCGGGGGGCGCCCTGCGCCGGGGCGAGCCCTTCCACCCGGACACCGACGAGTCGGATCCGCTCGCCCGGGTCCAATGCGGTGTAGAGCGCCCAGACCGTGTCGAACATCTCGCGGGCGGTGTCGGTGGGAACGTCGAGGGTGCGAGACCGGCTGACGGTGCGGAAGTCGGCCAGCCGGACCTTGAGTGAGACGGTACGCCCGACCTGCCCGGAGCCGCGCAAACGGACACCGACCTTCGCGCTGAGCGCCAGCAACGCGCGGCGGATCTCCAACGGGTCGGCCACGTCGACGTCGAAGGTCACCTCGGCGCCGATCGACTTGTCGACGTGCTCGGGGCTGACCCCGCGCGGGTCGCGCCCCCAGGCCAACTCGTGCAGGTGCGACGCCGAGGCGGCACCGACGGCTCGGCGGAGCATGCCCACCGGCGCCTCGGCGAGGTCGCCGACTGTGGTCAGGCCGAGCCGTCGGAGCGCCTCGGCGGCGCGCTCCCCCACCCCCCACAGGGCGTCCACCGGCAGCGGGTGCAGAAAATCGAGCACCTGCCCCGGGGGCACGACCAGCATGCCGTCCGGCTTGGCCCGGGTGGAGCCCAGCTTGGCCACGAACTTGGTCGGCGCCACCCCGACCGAGCAGGTCAGCGCCTGCTCGTCGGCGACCCGGCGGCGGATCAGCCGAGCGATGGTGGCCGGGGAGCCGAAGAGCCGACGGGCACCTGTCACGTCGAGGAACGCCTCGTCGAGGGAGAGCGGCTCGACCAGGGGCGTGACGTCCCGGAAGATCTGCATGACGGCCCGGGAGGCGGCCGTGTAGGCGGAGAAATCCGGTGCCAGGTAGACCGCGTGGGGGCAGCGGGCCCGGGCCTGACTGGTCGGCATCGCGCTGCGGACGCCGTACCGGCGGGCCTCGTAGCTGGCCGAGCTGACCACCCCGCGCGGGCCGACACCGCCGACGACCACCGGCCGGCCGCGCAGCTCTGGGCGACGGCGCACCTCGACGGCGGCGAAGAAGGCGTCCATGTCGACGTGCAGGATCGGGCTGGCGGAGTCGTCGGCGTCCGGCCCGAAGCGCGGATCGTCGCCCCGGGGCAACGACTGGCTGCGGCCCATCCCGGCAGGTTAACCCGGAGGTACGACACCACCATCGGCCAGCGGGCCGAACCGCCCTCGGGCGTCAGCCCCGGACGACCAACAGCGGCACTGTCAGCTCGGCGGCGGTGTCCGACCCGTGGTAGGCCACCAACTTCGACGCCATCGGCCGCTCGGTGCGACTGGCCATGACCGCGTACGTGTCGTTGCAGATCACCACC
>NZ_JBEYSL010000685.1:0-2842 GCF_040642735.1 Micromonospora sp. NPDC047753
TGACGATGATCTCCACGACCGCGCTGTGCAGCGAGTCGGAGGAGTAGAGCGGCGCGGTGCAGCCCTCGACGTAGTGCACGTACGCACCCTCGTCGACGATGATCAGCGTCCGCTCGAACTGGCCCATGTTCTCCGTGTTGATCCGGAAGTAGGCCTGCAGCGGGATCTCGACGTGCACGCCCTTCGGCACGTAGATGAACGAGCCACCGGACCACACCGAGGTGTTCAGGGCGGCGAACTTGTTGTCGCCGACCGGGATCACGGTGCCGAAGTACTCCTTGAAGACGTCCTCGTGCTCGCGCAGCGCCGTGTCGGTGTCCAGGAAGAGGACGCCCTGCTCCTCAAGGTCCTCGCGGATCTTGTGGTAGACGACCTCGGACTCGTACTGCGCCGCGACACCGGCGACCAGCCGCTGCTTCTCCGCCTCCGGGATGCCCAGCCGGTCGTAGGTGTTCTTGATGTCCTCGGGCAGGTCCTCCCAGCTGGTGGCCTGCTTCTCCGTCGACCGGACGAAGTACTTGATGTTGTCGAAGTCGATTCCGGTGAGGTCCGCGCCCCACGCCGGCATCGGCTTACGGCCGAACAGCCGCAGGCCCTTCAGCCGCAGGTCGAGCATCCACGCCGGCTCGTTCTTCTTGGCCGAGATGTCCCGCACCACCGCCTCGTTGATGCCACGCTGGGCGACAGCCCCGGCGGCGTCCGGGTCGGACCAGCCGTACTCGTACCGGCCCAGGGCGGCGAGCTGCTCTTCCTGGGTCAGGGGCTGGACGATCTGCTCGGTCATCTATCTGTCCTCACAGTGGTTACGGGATTACCGGATTGAGCACGGCCCGGCTGGGTCGGGATGTGCGTGGTGCACACCCCGTCGCCGTGCGCGATGGTGGCCAGACGCTGCACGTGGGTGCCGACCAGACGGGAGATGACCGCGGTCTCGGCCTCGCACAGCTGAGGAAACTCGGCGGCCACGTGCGCCACCGGGCAGTGGTGCTGACAGAGCTGGCCGCCAGAGGCGATCGTGGTCGCATTGGCAGCGTAACCCTCGCCCGTGAGCGCTGCGGCAAGTGCCTCGGCTCGCGCGAGAGGGTCGTCGCCCGCATCCTCCATGGCCGCCCGACAGCGGGACTCGAGAGCGGACACCTGCTCGGTGGCGAACGCCTCCACCGCGTCCGGGCCGCCGCTGCGGGCGATCCAGCGCAGCGCGGCGGTGGCCATGTTGTCGTAGTGGTGTGTGCCACAGCGGACCCGGGCGGCCTCGGTCAGCAGGAACACCTTCGCCGGGCGGCCCCGACCGCGACTGCCCTGCACAGGCTGCTCGCGGGCGTACACGTCACCATCCGCAAGCATCGCGTCGAGGTGTCGGCGGATCGCCGCCGGGCTGAGCCCGAGCGCCGCGCCAAGCTGCGCGGCGGTGGTGGCACCCTGCTCCAACAGCAACTGGGTGACCCGATCCCGGGTGGAGACCTCGGCCGCCGCCGGCCCGGCGGGGCCGACCGGCGTGGTCACGGCAGGCGCGGACGCACCGACGGCCGGCACGGCCGTCGGCTGGTGCCCGAAGAGCGCCGCCGCGTTTTTCACAACGCCAACGTTACGTAATTACCCGGAGGGTCGCAAACCCGGGCTCCGGTGATCCCAACCACCGCACTGACGGAGTCGGACGAACCTCGATCACTACGGTGCGTAGGATTTGCGCCGTGAACCGAATCGTCCGTCCGGTCTCCGGCATCCTGCTGCGCCGCCTCGCGCTCGCCTCGATCATCGCGAACGTGGGCATCGTCGTCACCGGCGGGGCCGTCCGACTGACCGCCTCGGGCCTCGGCTGCCCCACCTGGCCCCGGTGCACAGACGATTCCTACGTCACCACGCCGGAGATGGGCGTGTACGGCGTCATCGAGTTCGGCAACCGGATGCTGACCTTCGCGGTGGGTCTGATCGCGCTGGCCACGGTGCTGGCCGTACTGCTGCACCGGCCCCGCCGACCCGGGCTTCTCGCACTGGCCGTGGTGGTCTTCCTGGGCATCCCCGCCCAGGCGGTCCTCGGTGGCATCACCGTGCTGACCAACCTCAACCCGTGGGTGGTCGGGCTGCACTTCCTCGCCTCGATGGCCGTGATCGCCGCCGCGTACGCCCTCTGGCGACGTATCGGCGACCCCGACGGCCCGACCGCGGCCGTGGTGCCCGCACCACTGCGCGCGCTGGCCCGGGTCACCACCGGCGTCACCGTCGCCGTGCTGGTCGTCGGCACCTGGGTCACCGGCAGCGGCCCGCACGCCGGCGACCACGGCGCCGCCCGCAACGGGCTCGACCCGGAGACGATCTCCCAGGTGCACGCGGACGGGGTCTTCCTGCTGATCGGCCTGTCGGTGGCGCTGATCTTCGCGTTCCGCGCCGTCGGTGCGCAGCGGGCCACCCGCGCCGCGATCATCCTGGTCGCCGTGGAGTTGGGCCAGGGCCTGATCGGCTTCGTGCAGTACTTCACCCACGTGCCGGCGGTCCTGGTTGGCGCACACATGCTCGGCTCCTGCCTGGTACTGCTGGCCGCGCTGTCGGTGCAGTGGTCCACCCGGGAACGCCGCCCGGTCGCGCCGGCGCCCCAGGCCACCCCGACCGACGCCGCCGCCCCGGTACCGGTCAGCGCCTGACCCGCCCGCGCACCCCGCGCCCCTTCGTTCGTCGCGCGCCCCGCCATCAGCACCCACGCGCCCCGTAGAGCCTGACCCCCACAACGAGCCCGCGCCCCGCGCCCCGCGCCCCGCGCCCCGCGCCCCGCGCCCCGCGCCCAAGATCTGCGCAACATCCCCGATGTTGCTGCCTCCGACACGCCGGAGACAGCAACATCCCTGAT
>NZ_JBEYSL010000686.1:0-2840 GCF_040642735.1 Micromonospora sp. NPDC047753
GTCCCGACCGCCGCCAGGATCGCGCCGACGGCCAGGAGCAGCCCGAAGGCCAGACGCAGCACGCCGATGCCGCGGCGGCCGGCGGTGGTGCTCGCCGACCGTAGGGCCTCCAGCGGGGAGACCCGGGCGGCGGAGAGCGCCGGTGCCAGCACGGCCAGCACGGTGATCACGACAGCGCCGATCACGACCGTGACCGCCGCCGCCAGCGGCAGGCCCGGCGTGGAGACCTGGCGGCCGGCGGCGCGCAGGACCGGCGGCAGCGCGTACCCGAGGGTGAGTGCGGCGGCGACCCCGGCGACGCCGGCGACCAGCCCGGTCAGGGCGCCCTCGGCGGTGAGGGCCCCCACCAGGGTGGCCCGACTCGCGCCGACCGCCCGCAGCAGCGCGAGCTGCCGCATCCGCTGGGCGAAGACGATGCGGAAGGTCGAGGTGACCACCAGCGCGGCGGCGGCGACCGCGATGGAGACGAACATGCCGACCAGGATGAAGAGTTTCCCGACCTGCTCGGCCACCGCGTTGGCCTCGGCGTCGCGTACCTCGACACCGGAGCGGATCGGCTGGGCGGCGACCACGGCGGTCACCCGTTGGCGGACCGCGTCGGCTTCGGTGCCGGGCGCGACCCGCACGTCCACTCGATCCACTGCCGTCAGTCGCGCCCAGCCGATCACGGCGCTCTCCGGGGCGTACGCGTCGTAGCCGGCGTCGGCGGTGGTTTCCACCATGGCGGTCACGGTGAGCGGAGCGGGCGCGCTGAGTTCGCCGCCGGTACCGCTGGTGGTGGTGCCGACCGACAGTCCGAGCCGCTCGGCGGTGCGCGGGGTGATCGCGATCTGGCCCGGGGCGTCGGGGTACCTGCCCTCGACGACCCGGACCGTGCTCAGCGGGCCGGCGCCCGGATCGGACTGCAGGTTGAGGTATCCCTCGCCGATGGAGACCCCGGTCGAGACCCGGGCGACCGCCTCGGCCACCCCGGGCACGGCCCGGATCTGCTGCACGTCCCGCACTGTGGGTGGCGGCACGTCGACGCTGCCGATCACCAGGTCGGTGACGGCCGGGGTGCCGCTGAGGTTGTCCCGCACGGTCCGTTCGGTGATCTGTTGCACCAGCACGGTGCCGAAGACGACGAACGACGCGACCAGGATCGCCAGGCCGGTCAGGATCAGCCGGCCGGGCCGCCGGGCCGCGGCGGTCGTCTGGGTACGCAGCACTGTCGCCCTCATCGGCGGGCCGCCAGGTCACGCAGGGCGTCGGTGACCGACACCTGGTTCGGCTTGTCGATCTCACCGGCCAGCCGCCCGTCGGCGAGCAGCACCACCCGGTCGGCGTACGCGGCGGCGATCGGGTCGTGGGTGACCATGACGACAGTCTGGCCGAGGTCGCGTACCGAGTCGCGCAGGATGGTGAGCACCTCCGCGCCGGAGCGGGAGTCGAGGTTGCCGGTCGGTTCGTCGGCGAAGACCACCTCGGGGCGCGCCACGAGCGCCCGGGCGAGCGCGACCCGCTGCTGCTGACCGCCGGACAGCTCGCTGGGCCGGTGGTTCAGGCGGTCGCCGAGGCCCAGCATCCGCACCAGGTGCGCGAGGAGTTCGGCGTCGGGCTGCCGACCGGCGAGGTCCAGCGGCAGGGTGATGTTCTGCGCGGCGGTGAGCTGTGGCAGCAGGTTGAAGGACTGGAAGACGAACCCGATCCGTTCCCGGCGTACCCGGGTCAGCGTCCGGTCCGACTGGCCGGTCAGCTCCGTGCCGCCGAGCAGGACGCGACCGGAGGTGGCCGTGTCGAGGCCGGCGAGGCAGTGCATCAGGGTCGACTTGCCGGATCCGGACGCGCCCATGATGGCGGTGAACCCGGCCCGGCCGAAGCCGACCGAGACCCCGTCCAGGGCACGGACGGCCGTGTCGCCGCTGCCGTACACCTTCACCAGGTCGACCGCGGCTACCGCGGCGTGGCCGGTCTCCGGCGGGGCGTGGGTTGTCATCGTTCCTCCAGTGGCTGCGTGGTGACCGGGAAAGCCTCGCCGCGACCGGCTGGCGGGCGCATCGGCCCGGGGCCGGGTATCGCCGGTGCGGGGTCTGCCTTTTGGCCGATCCGACACCTCCGTCCGGCTGGCTACGCTGGGTCACCATGAGCACGCCGGATCTTCGACGATGGTGGGTACGCCTGGCCCAGACCGCCGGGCTGGTGGCCATGGGGCTGCTCGCCCTCTTCGACCTGCGGTACAGCTCGCCCACGAGCCTGGCCGCCCTGCTGCTCCTGCTGGTACGGGTGGGGCTGGCGGTGGCGACGGTCCCGCTCTGGCTGCCGGTGCACCGACCGGGCTCCCGCCGGCTGCCGTTGGCCGCGCTGATACTCGCCTCGGCGTCACTGGTCGTGACCGCGGCGATCGTGATCATTCCCGACGGCCGCTACGGGCTCGGTGGCGGCAGCTGGGGGCTCGCCGAGTCGGCCGGGCTGATCGGGGTGGTGTTCGTGGTGACGCGCTGGGGCGCGCCTCGACTCGCCCCGGCGGCGGCGGTGGTCGCCGGGCTCGCCGTCGCCGCGCTGCCGCTGCGTTCCGGCGCCGACAGCCTCCTGGTGATCTTCGGCCTGCTTCAGGTGATCGCCGCTGCCGGCGCCGCCGGGGTGGGGCTCTACCTGCGCGTCGTGGCCGCCGGCCGGGAGCGGGCCATCGCCCTGGTACGGGCCGAGCAGCGTGCGGAGTTCGCCCGGGACCTGCACGACTTCATCGCCCACCACGTCACCGGCATCGTGGTGCAGGCACAGGGCGCCCGGTTCGTCGCCGAGCAGGACCCGCAGCGGGTGATCGTCGCCCTGGAGCAGATCGAGCGGGCCGGCGCGGAGAC
>NZ_JBEYSL010000687.1:0-2828 GCF_040642735.1 Micromonospora sp. NPDC047753
ACATGACTGGCAGGCACTTGTGGAATATCGCGATGACCTCCACGGCAGATGGCGCGGCGAGCGGTTGCGAGCGCGGGTGCCCGCGTCCAGCCCTGCGTGGTACGGCAGCGCGGCGACCCCGTTGGCGGTGAGGAACTCCGCCGTCTTGTCGACCGAGGCACGGGACAGGCAGTAGACGATGCCGGCGTCGCCGGGGTGCTCGTCGCGCAGCAGGGTCAGCAACTGCTTGCGGGGCTCGCGCTTGGGCACGATCCGGTACTGGATGTTGGGCCGGTCGAAACTGGCCACGAAGTGTCGGGCGTCGTCGAGTTTGAGCCGGGTCGCGATCTCGGTGCGGGTGGCGCTGGTCGCGGTGGCGGTCAGGGCGATGCGGGGCACCTGCGGCCAGCGTTCGTGCAGCATCGAGAGCGCGAGGTAGTCGGGGCGGAAGTCGTGCCCCCACTGGGACACGCAGTGCGCCTCGTCGATCGCGAACAGGGAGATGCGACCCCGGTCGAGCAGGGCGAGGGTGGACCGGACGCCGAGCGCCTCCGGGGCGAGGTAGAGCAGGTCCAGCTCGCCGGCGACGAAGGCGGCCTCCACCCGTCGCCGGGCGTCCAGGGTCTGGGTCGAGTTGAGGAACCCGGCGCGTACGCCGACCGCGGTGAGGGCGTCCACCTGGTCCTGCATGAGCGCGATCAGCGGGGACACGACGACGGCGACCCCGTCGCGGACCAGGGCCGGGATCTGGTAGCACAGGGACTTGCCGCCACCGGTGGGCATCAACACCAGCGCGTCGCCGCCATCGACCACGTGATCGATCACGTCCTGCTGGAAACCACGGAACGCGTCGTAGCCGAACACCCGGCGCAGCGCGTCGAGGGCGTCGGAGGCGCTACGCAGATCGGTGGGAGAAGCCATCCGGGGAGTCTACGAGCCGACCCCGACAGCGCCCGCCCGGCGCACCCGGGTCGGGTGGACCGGACGGGCGGGGCGGTCCAGCCGGGCTGGCTGGACCGGTTGGCCAGTCCGCGCGGCGGGGCCTTCATCCCGATCACGATGTCGACGATCTCGATGTAGCGGGCCTTGTTGCCCATGCGGAAGGCGGTGGCCGCCGCGTTGATCTCCTCCAGCGTGTCGGCCTCGACCATGGTGACCTGGTCGTACGTGCCGTTCACCCCGGTGCAGACGACGTGGGTGAGCTGCTTGGCGAAGCGGCCCAGGTCACGGGCGTGCTCGGCGGAGATCTCGTGGATGCCCTCACGTCCGAGGGCGAAGTACTCGGGGTTGATCCGCATGAACAGGAAGCCCACGTACTTGTTCTTGTCCGCCAGGTCGTGCATCGCACCCTCCCAGATATCGGCCTTGACCTGCGGTTATCGCAAGGAGCGTATAGACAGTCACTGATCGTCATCAAGTGCGCGCACTGTCGGGAGCGCGACCGCCGGGCGCTCGGCTGTGCGCCGTCCGGCCACGGGTGCCGGGCGGCGACCGGGTGGCGGGATAGAGTCGCTGATTGACCAATCGCGGCCGAGGGCGGCCGCGGCGCCACGGCTTGGGGGTACGGGTGAGCGAGGCGCGCACAGCCGGGGACCGGATCGACGGCCCGGATGCCAATGGCGAGCAGGTGGCGGCTGAGTCGGAGACCACACTGGTGGTGGTCACCGGCCTCTCCGGGGGTGGCCGCAGCACTGTGGCCCGGGCGTTGGAGAACGTCGGCTACTACGTCGTGGACAACCTGCCGCAGGCCCTGATGCTGGACATGGCCGAGCTGGCGTTCAAGGCGGGCGGCGCGGCTCGGCGTACCGCGATGGTGCTGGACGTGCGGTCGCGGGCCTTCTCCACCGACCTGGCCGGGGCGATCCGGGAGCTCAAGGAGCGCGGATTCTCGCCCCGGGTGGTCTTCGTCGACGCCGACGACGAGGTGCTGATCCGGCGGTTCGAGAGCGTTCGCCGTTCGCATCCGTTGCAGGGTGACGGGCGGCTGGCCGACGGCATCGCCGTGGAGCGCGGCCTGCTGGAGGAGGCCCGTGACCAGGCCGACGTGATCATCGACACCAGCCATCTGAACGTCAACCAGCTCCGGCGCCGCATCGAGGAGCTGTTCGGCGGCGAGGACGCCCGCCGGCTGCGGGTCACCGTGTTGTCGTTCGGCTTCAAGTACGGCCTGCCACCGGACGCCGACTTCGTGTTGGACGCCCGCTTTCTGCCCAATCCGTACTGGGTGCCGGAGCTGCGTGAGCACACCGGGCGGGAGGAGGCGGTCAGCGCGTACGTGCTGGGTCAGGAGGGCGCGGACGCCTTCGTCGCCTCGTACGCCGACCTGGTCAACGCCACCACGACCGGCTTCGAGCGGGAGGGCAAGCGGTACCTCACTGTCGCCGTGGGCTGCACCGGCGGCAAGCACCGCAGCGTGGCCATCGCCGAGGAGTTGGCCAGCCGACTGCGTCACTCGGGGTTGGCGGCGAACGCCCAGCACCGCGACCTGGGGCGGGAATGACGGCCCGGCGGGTGGTGGCGTTCGGCGGCGGGCACGGTCTGTCCGCCTCGTTGCGTGCGCTGCGCCACTGCGCCCCCGAACTCGACCTCGACATCACCGCAGTGGTCACGGTGGGTGACGACGGTGGTTCCAGTGGTCGGTTGCGGGCCGAGCGGGGTGGCCTGCCGCCGGGAGATCTGCGCCAGGCGTTGGTGGCCCTGGCCGGTGACCACCCGGCCACCCGGCGCAGCGCCGGGCTGTTCCAGCACCGCTTCGCCGCCGCGCCGGTGGGCGGTGGCGGGCATCCGGGTGCGCTCCTTGCAGTCGGTATAACCCGAAGCATTCCCCCGCCGTCTGCACGGCTTCGCTG
>NZ_JBEYSL010000688.1:0-2800 GCF_040642735.1 Micromonospora sp. NPDC047753
CATTGCGCAGCGACACCCAGTTCAGCTCGTCGGTGCTGCTCAGCACGACCAGGACCCGACGGGCCTCGGTGAGCTTGGTCAGCGTGGCCAGGGCCGCCTTGGTCGACGGCTTCTCGCCCGAGACGAACGCCTCGACGACGTGCACCTGCCCGGCGCGGGCCCGGTCGGAGAGGGCACCCCGCAGAGCGGCGGCCTTCATCTTCTTCGGGGTCCGCTGGCTGTAGTCGCGCGGCACGGGACCGTGCACGACGCCACCGCCGGCGAACTGCGGCGCGCGGATCGAGCCCTGCCGGGCGCGACCGGTGCCCTTCTGCTTGTACGGCTTCTTGCCGCCACCGGCGACCTCGCCGCGGGTCTTGGCCTTGTGCGTGCCCTGTCGGGCCGCCGCGAGCTGGGCCACCACGACCTGGTGCATCAGCGCGACGTTGGCCTGCACGTCGAAGATGTCCTCCGGCAGCTCCACGGAGCCGCTGGTGGTGCCTTCGACGGTGCGCACGTCAACGGTGGTCACTTGGCCGCACCGCCCTTCTTCACCTTGCTCTTGGCCGCGGTACGGACCAGAACGAGCGCGCCCTTGGGACCAGGAATGGCACCCCGGACGAGCAGCAGGTTGTTCTCGGTGTCGACCGCCTGGACGGTGAGGTTCTGCACGGTGTACCGAACGCCACCCATACGGCCGGCCATCCGGGTGCCCTTGAAGACACGCCCCGGAGTGGCGCAGGCGCCGATGGAGCCGGGCGAGCGGTGCTTACGCTCGACGCCGTGCCCGGCGCCCAGGCCGTGGAAGCCGTGCCGCTTCATCGGGCCGGCGTAGCCCTTGCCCTTGGTCTTGCCGGTGACGTCGATGGTGACGCCGGCCGGGAACTCCTCGACAGTGACTTCCTGCCCGAGCGAGTATTCCCCGGCGTCGGAGGTGCGCAGCTCGACGATGTGCCGGCGCGGCGCCACGTCCGCCTTGGCGTAGTGCCCGCTGACCGGCTTCTTGACCTTGCGCGGGTCGATGGTGCCGTACGCGAGCTGGACCGCGGAGTAACCGTCCTTCTCGGCGCTACGAACCTGGCTGATGACGCACGGGCCGGCCTCGACCACGGTCACGGGAACAACGCGGTTGTTCTCCCAGACCTGGGTCATGCCGAGCTTGGCGCCCAGGATCCCCTTGACTTGCCTGTCCATTTGTCCGGTCCCTACAGCTTGATCTCGATGTCGACGCCAGCCGGCAGGTCGAGGCGCATGAGCGAGTCGACCGTCTTCGGGGTCGGGTCGATGATGTCGATCAGCCGCTTGTGAGTGCGCATCTCGAAGTGCTCGCGCGAGTCCTTGTACTTGTGCGGCGAGCGGATAACGCAGAAACGGTTGATCTCCGTGGGCAGCGGCACCGGGCCCGCGACCTGCGCCCCGGTGCGCGTCACCGTCTCGACGATCTTCCGAGCCGAGGAGTCGACGACCTCGTGGTCATAGGCCTTGAGCCGGATGCGGATCTTCTGTCCCGCCATGGTGGCTTCTGTTCCTTCTCTCGATGCCGCTGTGTTGCGGGCGCCTGTACCGGCTGGTACAGGCCCACTTCGCCGACCCCCGCGGTCGGGCGTGTCGCGCCCTCGGGCCGAGCTCCGCCCCTACGTACCGGAGTGGTGCTGACCGCACTGGGGGTCAAGGCGCCGATCGCACTACCGCGACCTGAACGCCGTGCGAGGGTGGTTGGCGACTGGGCCGCCAACCACCCTACGCTCGACTGCCTCGCCACCCGGAGGTTCAGCGAAAGCCGAACACAGGCGACGAACTGTCGTTACGCAACCTGACTAGTATGCCGCACGACCGGCGGCGGGTCTAATCGGGGTTACCTAGTTCACTTGTTAATCTTGGTGACGAACCCGGCGCCGACGGTGCGGCCACCCTCGCGGATCGCGAACTTGAGGTTCTCCTCCATGGCGATGGGCTGGATCAGCTTCACCGACATGGACGTGTTGTCACCCGGCATGACCATCTCGGTGCCCTCGGGAAGGGTGACGACACCGGTGACGTCCGTGGTCCGGAAGTAGAACTGGGGACGGTAGTTCTGGAAGAACGGGGTGTGACGGCCACCCTCCTCCTTGGAGAGGATGTAGACCGTCGCCTCGAACTCCGTGTGCGGGGTGTTCGAGCCCGGCTTCACGACGACCATGCCGCGCTCGACCTCGTCGCGCTTGGTACCACGCAGCAGCAGGCCGACGTTCTCACCTGCGCGGGCGTCGTCCAGGGTCTTCCGGAACATCTCGATCGCGGTGACCTTGGTCTTGAAGCTCTTCTCCTTGATACCGACGAGCTCAACATCCTCGTTCGGCAGGAGAACGCCGCGCTCCACGCGACCGGTGACGACGGTGCCACGACCAGTGATCGTGAAGACGTCCTCAACCGGCATCAGGAACGGCTTGTCAACCTCGCGCTCCGGCTGCGGGATCGAGGTGTCGACAGCGGTCATCAGGTCCAGCAGCTTGCCGGTCCACTCGGGGTCACCCTCGAGGGCCTTCAGCGCCGAAACCCGAACGACCGGCAGGTCGTCACCCGGGTACTCCTGCGAGGAGAGCAGCTCACGGACCTCGAGCTCGACGAGCTCCAGGAGCTCCTCGTCATCGACCATGTCGCTCTTGTTGAGCGCCACGACGATGTACGGCACACCGACCTGACGGGCCAGCAGCACGTGCTCGCGGGTCTGCGGCATCGGGCCGTCGGCTCCCTGGTCGGCTGGGCGCCCTGCTGACGCAGGTGCGCGACATCGTCCATCACCACCGAGAGCACCAGCACGAGCAGCGACCAGGCGAACGCC
>NZ_JBEYSL010000689.1:0-2799 GCF_040642735.1 Micromonospora sp. NPDC047753
GCACCCGTGGCCGCTGCGTCGACCGGTCACCGAGCAGCTTGCGGGTGGCCTCCAGCCCGTCCATGACCGGCATCCGCACGTCCATCAGCACCACGCCGCCTCGTCGGCTTCACGCTGGGCGTCGGCCGGGAACTCCTCGGGCAGGCCGAGCTCGCGGCGCAACGCGCCGAAGTCGATGCGGGGCGCGAGTACGCGTCGGATGACCACGGGTCAATCCTGACAGCGCCACGGGTGATCCGCTTCCGGTGACCGGCCGGAAATCCGCCCGCTCAGGGGATGCTCCGCGCTCAGCCGGTCGCCTTGCGGGCGGCGCTGCGGGCCCCCCTGGGGGCGGTGGCTCGGGCGGCGACCGGGCGGGCCGGCGACTTGCGGGCGGTCACCTTGCGGGCCGGGGCCTTGGCCGCGACGGTCTTCTTCGCCGGTGCCTTCTTCGCCGCCGCCTTACGGGCGGTGGTCGACGAGGTACCCGACACCTTCGCGGCCGGGGCCTTCTTGGCCGGAGCCTTGCGGGCGCCGCCGCTGGGGCGGGTCGACGCGGTCTTCTTCGCCGCCGCCGTCTTCTTCGTCGCTGCCTTCTTGGCGGCGGACGCCGTGGTCGCCACCTTCCGCGCCGGGGCCTTCGCCGCGGTGGTGGTCCTGCGCGCCGGGGCCTTCGCCGCGGTGGTGGTCCTGCGCGCCGAGGCCTTCGCGGCGGTGGTGGTCTTCTTCGCCGCGCTCGCTGTCTTCTTCGCCGCGCCTGTGGTCTTCTTCGCGGCGGTGGTCGTCTTGCGCGCGGTGGACGCCGGGGCCCGCTTGGCGGCGGCGGTCGTCTTGCGGGTGGTGGTCGAGGCCTTCGCGGGGGCCTTCTTGGCCGCTGCTGTGCTCTTGGTCGTGGTCTTCTTCGCGGGGGCCTTCGTAGCCGCCGTGGTGGTCTTCCTGGCCGGGGCGCGGCCCGCCCCGCCGGCGGCCTTGCGGGCCGGTGCCTTCGCGGCAGCCGTGGTGGACTTGCGCACGGGGGTGGTCCGGCTCGCCGCGGTGTTCCGCTCCGCCGCGGCGGTCTTCTTCGCGGTGGTGCGTCGGGCGGCCGGGCGCTTGGTGGCCTGCTGTGCTTCGGCCATCGTGGTTCCCTCCTTGGGGGACGTGCTCTCGCGTGCGTCCTCGCGGAGCACGAAAACCTCGGCGCGAGCCGTCCCGCGCCGCCTATCTGTCGTCCCCGGCCCAACGAGCGTCCTCGGCATCCCACGCCTCGTTCCGCTCCTGCACTCGTTGCAGGGCGTTCTCCGCGTCGGCCGCCGAGTCGTACGGACCGAGAACGTGCTTCGCCGGACACACGTTGGAGTCCGTCTCGACCCGGTGATGCCGGGTGCACCAGTAGAACTGCCCACCACGTCCGCTGTCGCTCATGGGAATCACTGTGCACCGCGAACCGGCCGGCCGCCACCGGATCGCACAAGTCGCCGACGATCTCCACAGTAGATATGCATTGCGTTCGTCGGGCCGAAATGGCGAAACGCGTGGGACTGGAACACCAGAAGACGCGCAGGTGAGCCCCGCTGTGGGCACCTCTATGATCGCGGGATGGCGATACCGGACTACATCCTGGGGTTGCGTAAGCACGTCGGCCACGACCTGCTCTGGCTGCCGAGCGTCAGCGCGGTGGTCCGCAACGAGGCCGGTGAGCTGCTGCTCGGTCAACGCGCCGACGACGGGCGGTGGTCGGTGATCAGCGGTTTCGTCGAGCCGGGCGAGCAGCCGGCCACCGCGCTGGTCCGCGAGGTGCGCGAGGAGACGGGCGTGGACGTGGCGCCGGTGCGGATGTCCAGTGCCGTGTCGCACCCGCACACGTACCCGAACGGGGACCGCTGTGAATACCTGAACATGGGGTTCCTGTGCCGGGTGATCGGCGGCACCGCCCGGGTCAACGACGACGAGTCGTTGGCCGTGCGGTGGTTCCCGTTGGACCGGCTGCCCGAGCTGGACAAGCACGCCCTGCTGGTCATCGCGTACGCGTTGCGCGAGAAGCAGGTGGCCGGTTACCTGGAGCCGGGTACGACGTGGGACGACGTACCCGACTGAGGTTCACGCCGGGGTCGGCGCGAGGGCGACCGGCTCGGCGGGGGCCGATCGGGCCGCCCGGATGGTGTACGCGAGCGCGTACGGTGTGCAGGCCAGGTAGAGCATGGGTTCCGCCCGCACCTCGTTGATGACGATGTGGAAGATCTCCCACGAGATGGTGGGTCGGGGCAGGCTGATGTTCCATTCCGTCCAGGTGGCGAGGAGCCACAGCGGTGAGGAGATCCAGTCGACGCCGCCCAGTGGCGTCGGACTGCTGACGGGGCCGGCGCGACGGCCCGCCGCGATGACGTCGACGACGGCGAGAATCACCGCGAGGTCGGCGGCGGCGAGTGCGCCGAGGATGCCCACCCACCAGGCCACCCGGAGGCGGTTGCGGGAGGCGAGGCTCGCCGCGGCCCAGAGGGCCAGCGTCAGGCCGGCCAACCAGAGCAGCAGCCCGGGTACGAAGGTGACCGGGTGGTCCGGGGAGATGGCAGAGAGGAACACGACACCGACCGCGCCGATGGGAAGCACCACGCCGAGCGCGATGCGTAGCGGGCCGTCGAGTGCGGTGTGCCGGGCCCAGCGCGCGGCGAACACCGCCAGCAGCACCGCCAACCCGATGGTGAGTGCCGTCCAGATCGGCTTCTGCACCCGCTGGGACCAGTCCTGGGTCACCATCCGCTCGATCGGCATCGAGGCGAGCACGAAGACATCGGTGGGGCGCACCGGGGCCAGCTCGTAGAGGCGGTGCGCGACGGCCGG
>NZ_JBEYSL010000690.1:0-2783 GCF_040642735.1 Micromonospora sp. NPDC047753
ACGCCACGAAGTCGGTGAAGGTGTTCTTCTTGGCCAGCAGCTTGCCCTGGTCGTACCACCGTCGGCCCAGTTCACCGCCGCCCCGGGTGTGCGCCACCGCGAAGACCACACCCCGGTCCAACAGGGACAGCCGGGCCACCGAGAACCACGGGTCCATGCTGGCCTCGTAGGAGCCGTAGCCGTACAGCTCGCAGGGCGCCGAGCCGTCCCGGGGGGTGCCGACGCGGCAGACCAGTGAGATCGGCACCCGGGTGCCGTCGTCGGCGAGCGCCCAGTCACGGTGCTGCTCGTACTCGGCCGGGTCGTACGGTCGCCCGTCCGGACCGGGCAGCACCGGCTTCTGCTTGAGCAGCACCATCTGCCGGGTGACCAGGTCGTAGTCGTACACCGAGTCGGGGGTGATCAGCGAGGAGTAGCGCAGCCGGACCTGGCCGGTGCGGTACTCCGGGTTGGCGTCCAACCCGACGCTGTAGAGCGGCTCGGGGAAGTCGATGTCGTACCCGTCGTCACTGCCCACCGGCAGCACCCGCAGCCCGGTGAGCCCGTCGGTGCGCAGCGACACCACCAGGTGGTTGGCGAAGGCGTCGACGGCCTCCAGTCGGGTGCCGGGGGTGTGCTCGATCAGCGGCACCCAGTCGCCCGGTACGTCCGCCGAGGTGAACGCCAGCGCGAAGTCCTCCGCGCCGTCGTTGTGCAGGATCAGGAAACGGTGGCCGTGGTGCTCCACCGTGTATTCGACGCCCTGTCGGCGGGGGGCGATCACAGCCGGCGCGCCGGTCGGGTTGCCGGCGGGGATCACCAGCACCTCGCTGGTCACCTTGCTGTGCACGTCGATGAGGATGAACTTCTCCGACCGGGTCAGCTCCACCCCCACCCAGAACCGCTCGTCGTCCTCCTGGTGGACCACCACGTCGTCGGCGGCGGCGGAGCCGATGGTGTGCCGCCAGACCCGGTTCGGTCGCCAGGCGTCGTCCACTGTCACGTAGAACAGCACCGAGGCGTCCGACGACCAGGCGGTGCCGTAGAACGTGTCAGGCACCTCGTCCGGCAGCAGCTCGCCGGTGGTCAGGTCCTTCACCCGCAGGGTGAACCGCTCGTCACCGGAGAAGTCGGTGGAGTAGGCCAGCCAGCGACCGTCCGGGCTGACGTCGAACGCGCCGAGCGAGAAGAAGTCGTGCCCCTCGGCCAGCAGGTTGCCGTCGAGCAGCACCTCCTCGCCGTCGAGCGGGGCGCCGTCCGCGCTGACCGGCGGGTCGGTCTCACCGTCGCGGACCGCCCGGCGACACTGCACTCCGTACTGTTGTCCCTCGACCGTCCGGGTGTAGTACCAGTGCCCGCCCTTGCGGGTCGGCACTGACAGGTCGGTTTCCTGGGTGCGTCGGCGAGTCTCCTCGAACAGGTCGGCCCGCAGGTCGGCCAGGTGTGCGGTGCGCGCGTCGGTGTACTCGTTCTCGGCGGTCAGGTAGGCGATCGTCTCCGGGTCGTCCTTGGCGGCGAGCCAGGCGTACTCGTCGACGACGGTGTCGCCGTGGTGGGTGCGCTCGCTGGGCACCCGCTTCGCCGCGGGCGGGGCAGTCTCGGTGGTCACGGCGGCCACGTTACCGGCCGGCAGCCGCAGCGCGCCGGACCAGCGGCATCCCGATACTCGCCGCCACGGCTTTCGAACACATGTACGATGGCCGGCATGGCGGCAGCAGCGAGTTCCCTAGGCCGGTCCGGAGCCCTCGAGATCACCCGGCGGTTGGCGGCGATCTGCGGTCCGCCGTTCTCCCGGCTGGCCGGGCCCGCCGACGAGGTGGCGGGGCGACCGGCGCGCTGGGTCGCCGTCCCGGGCGGCCCGCACGCCGCCGCCGAGGTGCTGCGGCTGGCCGCCGTGCACGATCTGACTGTGGTGCCCCGAGGCGCGGGCACGAAGATCGATTGGGGCGCCGCCCCCGTTCAGGTCGACATCCTGCTCGACACCGGCCGGCTGGCCGGCATCGGTCACGAGCCGGTCGACTCGCTCGTGGCCGACGTGGGTGCCGGCACTCCACTGCGGGCGGTGCAGGCCACCCTGGAGCGCACCGGGCAGCGGCTCGCCATGGACGCCCCCTCACCCGGCGCGACACTGGGCGGTGTGCTCGCCGCCGGCGAGGCCGGCCCGCTACGCCACCGCCACGGCAGCCCCTGCGACCAACTGCTCGGTGTGCGTTACCTCGCCGCTGACGGCGAGCTGATCAGCATCGGCGGCGGCGCGCCCGGGCTCGACCTGGCCCGCCTGCTCTGCGGCTCCCAGGGCGCGCTCGGCGTGCTGGTGTCGGCGAGCCTGCGGGTGCAGCCGGTGCCGGCGAGCAGGCTCTGGGTGTCCCGCCCGGTGTGGACGCCGTTGGAGGTGCACGACCTGGTCCGGACGATCCTCGCCGCTCGGCTGGAGCCGTCGGCCATCGAGCTGGACCTGCCCGGGGGCACCCCCCGCCCCCGTACGTCGTACCCGCCCGGTCACCCGGCCGCCACCGCCCGGGAGCGCCACCCGTCGATGTCCGGCCGGGCTGGTGCGCCGTCCCGGGCTGGGAGCCTGGTGGTGCTGCTGGAGGGCGGCCCCGCCGACGTCAATGAGCGCGCCGAGCGGTTGGTCGGGCTGCTGCACGGGGAGGCGACGATCGCCCACTCAGCGCCGACGTGGTGGCGCCGCTACCCGTTCGCGCCCGGTGACACGGCGCTGCGACTGGAGGTGCCGATCGGCGACCTGCACGCGGCCGTCTACGCGCTGCGCGACGCGGCCGGAGCGCCGGTGCCGGTGCGCG
>NZ_JBEYSL010000691.1:0-2769 GCF_040642735.1 Micromonospora sp. NPDC047753
TCCTCCAGCGCCGCCGGCCACCGATCCACCGACGGTTGTCCCCACGGCCTCGTCGGCGACCACCCGTACCTCGAAACCGGCGTCGATCAGGTCGACGGCAGCTACAGGCTGAACGCCGGGTGCCGGACGGGGTCATCGCGAAGCTGATGACCGGTCGGGTCACGCCCTCCGGGGTGCCGACCACACCTGGCCTGGGAGCGTTCAACGCCGTCGCCGGCGGTTACTGGGCCCTGGCCCGGCCCCTGCTGCGCCGAGGATGACCGCTGGTGCCGGTCCCGAACACGGGCCCGGCACCAGCGGGCGAAACCCTAGCGCTCGCCGCCCTCCGCGGGCCGGTCCTCCAGGTCCGCGGAACCGGCCGACGACGTCGGCTTGTGCCCCTCCGTGGTCGGCACGACCGGCTCGGCGGGACCGCCCGCCGCATCCGCCGCCTGCCCCTCGGCCGCCGCATCCCCGTCCAACAGAGCCGTCAGCGCGGCACCGGTGATCCGCCGGAACGTCCGTCCGATCCGCTGACGGTCCAGGACCGCCACCTCGAGCTGGTTCGCGGCGATCGTCCTGGCCGCACCGCCCTCACCACCGACCGTGCTCAACGCCTGCACCGCCACCCTGACCGCCTCGCCCAGGGACATGTCCGCCCGATGCTGCGACTTCAACACACCGGTGATCGCCTCGGCCTGACCACCCATGGCCATCCGCCCCGGCTCGTCGTTCACCGAACCGTCATAGGTCAGCCGGTACAGCTCGTCCGCCTCCGGGGTGGCACCGACCTCCGCCACGCAGATCTCCACCTCGAACGGCTTCGACTGCTCGGTGAAGATGGCACCCAGGGTCTGCGCGAACGCGTTGGCCAGGGCCCGACCAGTGACGTCACGCCGGTCGTAGCTGAGCCCGTTCAGGTCGGCCATCCGGACACCGGCGCGGCGCAGGTTCTCGAACTCGTTGTACCGACCGACCGCGGCGAACCCGATCCGGTCGTAGATCTCGCTGACCTTGTGCAGGGCGCTGGAAAGGTTCTCCGCGACGAAGAGGACCCCGCCGGAGTAGCTGAGGACCACAGCGCTGCGGCCCCGAGCGATGCCCTTGCGGGCCAACTCGGAGCGGTCGCGCATGATCTGTTCGGGAGAGGCGTAGAACTGCATGGCCACGTCGGCGGTTCTCCTTACGGCGCTGTGCTGACGACTGCTGACTGGTGAGGTGCGGGACTCAACCGCCCGGGTTCTCCATCCGGCCGGCGACCACACCCTCGGCGATCGCCGCCGTCTCGGTGTCGGTCAACCGGCGGGTGCCCTCGGCGGTCGCGGTCATCACCACGGGGTAGATCCGGCGGGTCAGATCCGGCCCACCGGTCGCGGTGTCGTCGTCGGCGGCGTCGTAGAGCGCCTCGACCGCCAGCCGCGTCGCGTCCTCGACGGACAACCCGGCCCGGAACCGCTTCTTCAAGGCGGACTTCGCGAACAGCGACCCGGACCCGATCGCGTCGTAGCCGGTCTCCTCGTACGGCCCACCGGTCACGTCGAAGCTGAAGATCCGACCGGCGCGCGCCGGGTCGGCGGCGGCCAGGTCGAACCCGGCGAAGAGCGGCACCACTGCCAACCCCTGCATGGCCGCACCCAGATTGCCCCGGATCATCGAGGCCAACCGGTTGGCCTTACCGTCCAACGAGAGCATCGCGCCCTCGATCTTCTCGTAGTGCTCCAGCTCCACCTGGAACAGTCGCATCAGCTCGATGCCGATACCGGCGGTGCCCGCGATGCCGACCAGCGAGTACGCGTCGGCGGGGTGCACCTTCTCGATGTCGCGCTGAGCGATCAGGTTGCCCATGGTGGCCCGTCGGTCGCCCGCCATCACCACACCCTCGGCGGCCGCGATGGCCACGATGGTGGTCGCGTGCGGCGCCAGGTCGGCGGCCATGCCCGGCGGCAGCGGTCGCCGACCGGGCAACATCTCGGGGGCCACCCGACTCAGAAACGTCGTGAAGGAGGACGTCCCCGCGTTGGTGAACACATCTGGAAGACGCCCGGATGGATCAAAGCCCGCTGCCACGTGGTTCCTCTCAGGTACGTGATCGCCCTGGCCAGCCTCATGGGACTGTCACGGAACTGGCCAAGACCACCGTTGCAGTTGAAGCAGAGTATCCCGCGCACCCATCCGGTGCGATGATCGTGGTCCAGATGTTGCGGGTCGGCACCGCCACAGATCGCGCAGACCCCGCCCTGCTCGGCCAGGAGCTCCTGAAACTCCTTCTCACCCACGCCGTACCGCCGCCGCAGGTGGTACTCGCGAGTCCCGCCGTGCAGGCGAAGCATGCTCTCCTTGCCCTTCGCGTTGTGGCAAGGCTTGCAGTATCGGCCGTAACCTCCACGGCCGGAGCGGTTCCGCGGAAAGTCATCGAGGGGCTTTGTGGCACCGTAGTCGGGGCATCGCCGGTGGCCCGCTGGCACCAACGGTAGTTGACGCACGCCCCTACCCTGCTGTTCCTTCAGGCGCTTGGCGTAGCTCGCCTTCGATCGAATGTTGAAGCAGGGCTTGCAATAGCTGCCGCGACCGTCGGGTCGTCTGCTATTGGCACAAATTTGATCAAGGGGCAGCCACTCGCCGCAGTCGCGGCAGCGGCGGTGGCCATCCCGGTCATCCAGAGGACGAGGCATGTCCGCTTTGCGTCCTTATGCCCTACTCACCCCCTTTTTGCACATAGCCCCTCACAAATTCCTCTGCATTCTCTTCGAGGACGGAGTCGATCTCGTCGAGGAGGTCGTCGACGTCCTC
>NZ_JBEYSL010000692.1:0-2766 GCF_040642735.1 Micromonospora sp. NPDC047753
GGCCGCACTGATGACCCGGACCGCCGGCCGGGAGCCTGAGGCCAGCCTTGTCGACGAGGTGCACCGGCGTACCGGCGGCAACCCGTTCTTCGTCGAACAGACCGCGCGGCTGTGGCACGCCGACGACGCGGTCGGCACCATCGCACCCGGCGTACGGGAGGCGGTGCGCCGCCGCCTCGCCCAACTGCCCGCCACAGTGGTGGAGGCGCTGACCGTCGCCGCCGTACTGGGTCGCGAGTTCCACCGCCAGGTCCTCGCGGCCTGCGCGGCCGCTCCCGCGGCGCAGGTCGACCGGCTGCTCGACCGGGCGGTGACCGCCCGACTGGTGGTCGCCCGGGGTGGTGGCCGCTTCGCCTTCGCCCACGACCTGGTCCGCGAAACCCTCTACGACGGGCTGACCGACGACGACCGGCGGGCCCGGCACGGCGCGGTCGTCCGGGCGGTCGACGACCTGCGGGAGCTGACCGACCGCCTGATCCCAGCCGACCTCGCCCGCCACGCCTACCTCGCCGGTCCTGCGCTCGACCGGGCCCGGGTGGCCACGCTGCTGCTCGCCGCCGGCCGGGCCGCGTTCGCCCGGCTGGCGGGCGACGAGGCGGCACTGCACTTCCGCCGAGCCCTTGAGGTGGTCGAAGACCCGGTACAACGGGTGCGGATCCTCGTCGAGTTCGCCGAGTCGCACTACCACCACGCCGACCGGGAAGAGGTCACGAGGCTGCTGGCCGAGGCCGCCAAGCTGGCCCGGTCACTCGACGACCCGGTGCTGCTGGCCCGGGTCGCGCTCATCGTCAACCGCGCCCGCCAGGTGGACGCCGCCCAGTCGGCCGAAGCGGCGGAGCTGGTGCGCGAGGCGTACCGCCGGTTGATCAGCGAACCGGACGCCACCGCGCCGGTCGGCGCCCTGGTCGCCGACCTGATCACCGCCAGCGAGACGATCGCCCGTCGAGGGCAGGACGACGAGGCGCTCACCTTCAGCCTCTGGGCCCGCCACGACACGACCTGGGGGCTCGGCACCGCCGCGACCCGAGCCGCGCTCACCGCCGAGATCCGGGCCGTGGCCCGGCGGACCGGCGACCGGGAAACCGAGCTGTGGGCCACCTCGCTGCGCTGGGTGGCGCTGCTGGAGCTGGGCGACCCGCGCTTCGTCGAGGAACTCGTCACCTTCGTCGACGCCGAACGGGAGGGCGACTTCGCCCGGCACCGGATGGCGGCGGCCGTCGACAGCGGGATCATCGCGGCGTTCGAGGGCGACTTCGCCACGGCCGACGAGCGGTTCGCCTTCCTCACCGACCAGGCCGACCCGAGCTACGCCGAGTTCGGCTTCATGGGCCATCACCTGCGCTGGTCCCGGCTACTGCTCCAGGGCCGGGTCACCGAGGCCGCCGCGCTCGTGGAGGGGCTCGCCCCGACGGACTACCCGTACCGGGAACTGCTGCGAGCGATCACCGCTGCGGAGCGCGGCGACGGCGAGACGGCGCTCCGGTTGACCGTCGGCATCGAGGCCACCGCCACCCGGTACCCGCGCCCGGTGTCACCGCTCTGGCTCCGACTCCGCGCTCAGGCCGCCGCCGCGTCCGGCGACCCGAAGCGCTGCGATGCCGCGCGGGCCGCGCTCACCCCACACCGTGGGGAGTGGATGGTGGGGCTCTTCGGCTGCGACATCAGCGGCCCCGTCGACCACTGGGTGGCACTGATCGACGCCGCCCAGAAACGCTGGGACGACGCCATCGCCGGATTCACCGCCGCCCGGGACTCCGCCGACCGGATGGGCTCCCGAACCTGGTCGCTGCTCGCCCGTACCGGCCTCGCGAACGCCCTCGCCGGCCGAGGTCACCCCGGCGACTCGACGACGTCGACGGCGTTGCGCGCCGCCGCCGTCCAGGAGGCGACCGCCCTCGGCATGACGCAGGTGCTCCACCGGCTCGCCGCCCCGACAGCCCGCGACATCCACCACCCGGACCAGGCCGTCTCGCTGGGTCAGGTTGCTGGTTGGGGCCAGGCCGTCGGGTCGGGCCAGGTTGTCGCGCCCGGTCGTGCCGCGCCGGTCGCCGCTGCGTTCAAGGGGTACGAGTTTCGGCGCGACGGGCGGGTCTGGCAACTGGCGTACGACAGTGTCGTGGCGCACCTGCCCGACGCCAAGGGCCTGCATGACCTGCACCTGCTGCTCAGCCGGCCCGGCAGCGACGTGCCGGCCGTCGAACTGCTCGACCCGGCGGCCGGGCCGGAGCTGGTGGCCGCCCGGCGAATGGGCGCCGATCCGGTCCTCGACGACGAGGCGAAGGCCCGCTACCGGCGGCACCTGGCCCGCCTCGACGAGGAGATCGACCGGGCCGCCGCCCGCGACGACGACCGGAAGGTGTCCAAGCTGGACGCCGAGCGGGGTGCGTTGCTCGACGAGCTGCGTGCCGCGGCGGGCCTCGCCGGCCGGAGCCGTCGCCTGGGCGACGAGGCCGAGCGGGCCCGCAAGACGGTGACGGCGCGAATCCGCGACGCGCTCCGCAAGCTCGACGACCGGCACCCGGCGCTGGCGAGCCACCTGCGCGAAACAGTCTCCACCGGAACGACCTGCCGCTACCAACCCCCCAACGCGCTGCCCTGGCAGCTCTGACCTCACCCCAGCCCTCCGCGATCTTGCACTTTCGGTCGCCGGTTCAGGTGGATTCGTCACCCTTGTCGGGACAGAAAGTGCAAGATCGCGGGGGCGGGGCGGGGCGGGGCGGGGCGGGGCGGGGCGGGGCGGGGCGGGAGATCGGAAGAGGGTCGTGG
>NZ_JBEYSL010000693.1:0-2753 GCF_040642735.1 Micromonospora sp. NPDC047753
GTCAGGTAACCCGAGTCGGCGGTCCGCAGCGCGGTGTCGGCGAGACCCTTACGAGCACCGTGCGTGGAGATGAAGTACTCCAGCACGGACAGACCCTCCCGGTAGCTGGCCTTGATCGGCCGCGGGATGATCTCGCCCTTGGGGTTGGCCACCAGACCACGGATCGCCGCGATCTGCCGGAGCTGGAGCAGGTTACCGCGAGCACCCGAGTTGATCATCTTCCACAGCGGGTTCTCCTGCGGCAGCGCGGTGTCCATCTCCTTGGCGACCTCGTTGGTCGCCTTGGTCCAGATCTCGATGAGCTCGCCGCGACGCTCCTCGGCGGTCATCAGACCACGCTGGTACTGCTTGTCGATCTGGTCGGCGTCCTTCTCGTACCGCGCCAGGATCTCCGCCTTACGTGGCGGAGCGATGACGTCCTCCATGCCGATCGTCACGCCGGACCAGGTGGCCCAGTGGAAACCGGCCTCCTTGAGCCCGTCCAGGGTGGCGGCCAGCGCCACCTTGGGGAAGCGCTCGGCGAGGTCGTTGACGATCGCGGAGAGCTGACCCTTGCGGATCTCGTAGTTCACGAAGCGGTAGCCCTGCGGCAGCGTCTCGTTGAACAGCACCCGACCCAGGGTGGTCTCCACGGTCAGCGGGTCACCCTCGACCCAGCCCTCCGGGGCGGTCCACGCCTCGGCACCAGAGCCGTTGTCGACCCCGACCACGTCGCGCAGGCGGATCTTCACCGGCGCCTGCAGGTGCAGCTCGCCGTTGTCGAAGGCCATCCGCGCCTCGGCGTCAGAGCTGAACGCCCGGCCCTCGCCCTTCTCACCGGCGGTGAGGTGGGTGAGGTGGTACAGACCGATGACCATGTCCTGGGTAGGCATGGTGACCGGCTTACCGTCGGCCGGCTTGAGGATGTTGTTCGACGACAGCATCAGGATCCGCGCCTCGGCCTGAGCCTCGGCGGACAGCGGCACGTGCACCGCCATCTGGTCACCGTCGAAGTCGGCGTTGAACGCGGTGCAGACCAGCGGGTGGATCTGGATCGCCTTGCCCTCGACCAGCTGCGGCTCGAAGGCCTGGATGCCCAGGCGGTGCAGGGTCGGCGCCCGGTTGAGCAGCACCGGGTGCTCGCCGATGACCTCTTCCAGCACGTCCCACACGACCGGGCGCTGACGCTCGACCATCCGCTTGGCGGACTTGATGTTCTGTGCGTGGTTGAGGTCGACCAGCCGCTTCATCACGAAGGGCTTGAACAGCTCCAGCGCCATCTGCTTGGGCAGACCGCACTGGTGCAGCTTGAGCTTCGGGCCGACCACGATGACCGAACGGCCGGAGTAGTCGACGCGCTTGCCCAGCAGGTTCTGGCGGAACCGGCCCTGCTTGCCCTTGAGCATGTCGGACAGCGACTTGAGCGGGCGGTTACCCGGGCCGGTGACCGGCCGGCCGCGACGGCCGTTGTCGAACAGCGCGTCGACGGCCTCCTGGAGCATCCGCTTCTCGTTGTTGACGATGATCTCGGGCGCGCCGAGGTCGATCAGCCGCTTGAGGCGGTTGTTCCGGTTGATCACGCGGCGGTACAGGTCGTTCAGGTCGGAGGTCGCGAAGCGGCCACCGTCGAGCTGCACCATCGGGCGCAGGTCCGGCGGGATGACCGGGACGCAGTCCAGCACCATGCCGAGCGGCGAGTTGCGGGTGTTCAGGAACGCCGCGACGACCTTGAGTCGCTTGAGCGCCCGGATCTTCCGCTGACCCTTGCCGGACCGGATGGTCTCCCGCAGGCTCTCGGCCTCGGCGTCGAGGTCCATGTTCTGGACCAGCGCCTTGATCGCCTCGGCGCCCATGGACCCGGTGAAGTACTCACCGAACCGGTCGCGCAGCTCGCGGTAGAGCAGCTCGTCGGTGACCAGCTGCTTCGGCTCCAGCTTGCGGAAGGTGTCCAGCACCTCGTCCAGGCGGTCGATCTCGCGCTGGGCCCGGTCGCGGATCTGGCGCATCTCGCGCTCTCCGCCCTCCTTGACCTTGCGCCGGACGTCCGCCTTGGCACCCTCGGCCTCCAGCTCGGCCAGGTCGGCCTCGAGCTTGGCGGCCCGCTTCTCGATCTCCGAGTCGCGGCTGTTCTCGGACTGCCGCTTCTCAGCCAGGATCTCGTTCTCGATCGTCGAGAGGTCGCGGTGACGCGACTCCGCGTCCACGCTCGTCACGACGTACGAGGCGAAGTAGATGATCTTCTCGAGGTCCTTGGGGGCGAGGTCCAGCAGGTAACCCAGCCGGCTCGGAACGCCCTTGAAGTACCAGATGTGGGTCACCGGAGCGGCGAGCTCGATGTGCCCCATCCGCTCACGGCGGACCTTGGAGCGAGTCACCTCGACGCCGCAGCGCTCACAGATGATGCCCTTGAACCGAACGCGCTTGTACTTACCGCAGTAGCACTCCCAGTCCCGCTGCGGACCGAAGATCTTCTCGCAGAAGAGCCCGTCCTTTTCCGGCTTCAGGGTGCGGTAGTTGATCGTCTCAGGCTTCTTGACCTCGCCGTGCGACCACTGACGGATGTCGTCGGCGGTGGCGAGACCAATGCGCAGCTCGTCGAAGAAGTTGACGTCGAGCACTATGTCCCCTATGTCGTCGTCTGTACTGCTAATTCTCGGGTGGGGTCGGGGGGGGGGGGGGGCGCCCCCCCCCCCCCCCCACAAACAAAAAAAAAAAAAAAAGGAGGGTGGGGGGGGAGTGTGTGAGTTGGGGTTTTTTTAAATGGGGTGGGGGGA
>NZ_JBEYSL010000694.1:0-2749 GCF_040642735.1 Micromonospora sp. NPDC047753
CGCGCTGGGCCGGCACCCGCGGCCGGTCGGCCACCGCGCGCCCCTGGCGGTGCGCGGCCCTTCGACGGGAGCCGGCCGGTTCTGTGTGTCCGGGTACCTCAGCAGGCCGGGTAGAGGCGGCGGGTGCCGACCCCGGCCGTGTACGCGTCCCGGTCGCTGAACCGGCAGCCGTAGTCGGGTCGGGCCACCACCGCCGGGTCGGTCACGGTGTCGCCGGCCGGGCGCTTGCCGGTGCGTACCCAGGACAGCAGGTCGTCCCAGGCGGCGCCGGCTTCCGCCGGGGTGAACTCGCAGTGCTGCGTCGCCCGGATAGCCCGCTGAACCACCAGCCTGCTGCGACCGTTGCGCGCCACGTCGGTGGCGTACGCCTGCTCCATGCTGAACGGTACGAACAGGTCACCGAGACCGTGCAGGCTGAGTACCGGCGCGGTCGGGCGGCCGGCGATGCGCGGCACCTCGGTCAGCGTCGGCAGCAGCCGCTGCCGCAGGTTCTCCGGGGCGACCCGCTGCACCGTCGCGTTGATGTTCACCGGGCTGTTCGGGGTGTAGCGGGTGAGCAGGTTGGTGGACAGCTGGCCGGGCCGCTGGGCGGGGGAGTTGCCGCTCCCGGTGGGCACGCTGATCGAGAAGAGGAAGTCCTTCCAGAGCGCGAACGCCGCGTCGGCGCCGGGACGCGGCCCGCCGGAGCGGTTCACCGTGATCGCCCGCAGCTGCTTGCCCCGGTCCGTTGTGGTGTCCGGCCCGGTGGGGGTCAGCCCGGCCAGACCGAGCGCCACCTGGATGCGGGGCACCGCGTTGGTCAGATAGTCGGCCGGCGTGGGATACGCCGGCACCCCGGAAAGTGCCTGCGCGACCAGGTTGTAGTCCAGGTAGAAGTCGAGCAGCGTCTGATCACCGAGCACACCGCACATCGGCAACGCGCCGTCGTAGAAGCCGGGGTACTGCTCCAGTGAACGACCGATGACGTAACCACCCATCGACACCCCGGCGACGTAGGTGTGCTGCGGTCGGCGGACCGTCCGCCCGAAGTGGTCGGCGAGATCCTTCGTCCCCAGCACCCCGGAGCGGATGTCGAAGCCGTTCCGGTCGTACGAGGACGACGCCCACGCGTACCCCTGCTCCAGCACGCGCTGGCGCAGCCCGAAGGCCGGCGGTTCCGGCGAGAGTACGGTGCCCTGGCCGCGGTAGCCGTGCGCCCACAACACCAGGTCGCCGTTCCACCGGGCGGGGACCTCGATGATGTACCCGGCGTGGCGGTGCACGCCCTGGCGTACCGTCGTCGGACGACCGCCCACCACCAGCGGCGCCAACGGCGGATTCTCGATGGTGTAGCCGGGCAGTGGCTCGCCGCCCCTCGCGTCGCGACCGGTGGCGCTGGCCGGCGCCGCACCGGCCAAACCGACCGCGAGGGTCAGCGTCGCGGCGGCGGCGAGCAGACGGCGGAGGTTACGAACGGGTGTGGACAGCATCGATGCTCCCCATCGGGCGGTTGTCGCCCGGGGGCGACCAGCGGGACGGTTGCCTACCGGTCGGTAGCGTCCTGAACCTAGAACCGCCGTCGACCAGTGTCAATGGGTTCGCTGATCCGCCGGTCAACACGACGATCCAGCCCCACCCGGTCGTTCAGGCCGGTGGGCCGATCGGGTTGACTGTCGCCGTGGACGAGTCGATCTGGGAGGCGGCCAGAGCGTCACGCGGCTGGCTGGACGCGGCGAACGGCACCGGGCAGACCGAACTGACCTGCCGCATCCTCAAGCTCACCGAGGAGGCGGGGGAGGCTTCGGCTGCCTGGATCGGGTTGCTCGGGCAGAATCCGCGTAAGGGTGTCACCCACACCCGCGAGGACGTCGCGGCGGAGTTGGCCGACGTCGCCTTCACCGCGCTGGTGGCCATCGAAAGCCTCGGGCTGGACGCGCAGACGGCTCTGGACGCCTGCGCCGCAAAGGTGCGCTCCCGCCTGACGGGCCAATAACCGCCCTGACGTCCGGGATGCCCCGACTTCCGTGAGCCCGAGTGGATCACGTGGTTGCCCGGTGCTCCGACGCTGCAACCCAGTGCCGTATGGGCGTTGTGTCCGTTTCTGGGGTGTGGCCGGGTGCACTCGCGGGCCGGAATCATGGCCGGGCCGGGGTCGTTACACACTCTGACGATCGCAGCACCACCGACCCGCCGCCCGGCCCTCGCGGGCTGGTCACGCAGGTCGGAATGACCCCGGCCCCCCGGTCGTTACACATGGACCCGGCGACACGAGCCCCCGCTCGGCAGGTCGCCGGCCCCGACGCCCGACCGGGCGTCACCCCCTCAAACTTTTCCCTCTGTTTGTGCAGCGCCGGACGAGGTGCTCACATCCGCAACCGCCGTTCCCCTTTGGCGGTGCGGGTGTCCTACCCCCGAAGGAGCTACCCCCATGAACACGATCATGCGTAAGAGCGTCCTGTCTGTTGCTGGTCTCGCGTTCGCCGGCGGTGTCTTCGCCGGCCCCGTCGCCCACGTGGCCAACCCCGTCGACGCCAAGCCCGTCGCGGTTGCGGTGCAGGCCGACAAGCCCGACACCAGCAAGCTGATTCCGCACGGCACCCAGGGCGACCAGTCCCGGATCACCCTCAACGACGAGCAGACCGCCAACGTCAAGGCGATCATCGCCGCCACCAAGACTCCGCCGCGGCGTGTCGTGGCAACAACTTCATGATCGACGGCGTCGGGCAGCGGCGATTGCCTGGCGGACTGTGTGCGGGATGTAGGCGGGGTG
>NZ_JBEYSL010000695.1:0-2739 GCF_040642735.1 Micromonospora sp. NPDC047753
ATTGTCGCCGTGAAGGTCACCAAGAACGCACGGACGGTCGAGGACGGGAAGCGGCCCGCGGTGCTCTACGCGGGCGCGCAGCACGCCCGCGAGTGGATCACGCCGGAGATGACCCGCCGACTGATGCACCACGTCCTGGACAGCTACGGCACCGACCGGGAGATCACCAGGCTCCTGGACACGACCGAGCTGTGGTTCCTGCCGGTGGCCAACCCGGACGGCTACGACCACACCTTCACCTCTGGCAACCGCCTGTGGCGCAAGAACCTGCGGGACAACAACGGCGACGGCCAGATCGGCTCGGGCGACGGCGTCGACCTCAACCGCAACTTCAGCTACAAGTGGGGGTACGACAACGAGGGTTCGTCACCGGACCCGAACAGCGAGACCTACCGGGGCCCGGGCCCCAACTCGGAGCCGGAGACCAAGGCACTGGACCGCCTCTTCAAGCGGGTCGGGTTCGAGTTCTTCGTCAACTACCACTCGGCGGCCGAACTGCTGCTCTACGGCCTCGGTTGGCAGGTGAGCACTCCCACCCCGGACGACGAGATCTACAAGGCGATGGCCGGTGACGACGCGCACCCGGCGGTGCCCGGCTACGACCCGGACATCTCCGCCGAGCTCTACACCACGAACGGTGACACCGACAGCCACGCCACCGTTCGGTACGGCACGCTGGGCTTCACCCCGGAGATGTCCACCTGTGAGGCCGCCTCGGCGGTCGACCCGGACGACGAGTGGCGCCCGGAGGACTGCGTCAGCGGCTTCATCTTCCCCGACGACGAGGAGTTGATCGCTGGGGAGGTGAGCAAGAACCTGCCCTTCGCGCTGGCCGTGGCCAAGTCGGCGGCGGACCCGGACGAGCCGGTCTCGGTCGTCGGACGGAGCACCCCGGACTTCGTGGTGGACGCCTTCGACACCTCGTACGGGCGCACCCAGCAGGTCGCCGCGATCACCCGGCGGGCGCTGAAGAACGTGAAGATGCACTACACGGTCAACGGCGGGCGGCCGAAGACCGTAGCGGTCCGCGAGTGGCGCGGCGGTGAGCGGTACGGCGGCACGCACGACGACTACTACGCCGAGCTTCGCGGCACTGTCGGCGGCACGAAGCCGGGCGACCGGGTGGAGGTCTGGTTCACCGGCAACAAACCCCGGTCCGGGGTGGTCGCAAGCGTTCACTTCACCTACCGGGTGCACACCGACATCGGAGGGGACGTGCTGGTCCTCGCCGCGGAGGACGTCACCGGCCTCAGCCCGGCGCAGACCGGCACCACGGCGAAGTACGCCGACGAGGTCGCGGCGTCGCTGAGCGCCGCCGGGCGCACCAGCGACGTGTACGACTTCGACGCGATGGGCCGCAAGGCCCCGCACCCGCTCGGTGTCCTGTCGCACTACGAGGCCGTGGTGTGGGAGACCGGTGACGACGTGATCATGCGCTCCCCCGGCCAGGTCGCCGGCACCACGGCCAGGGCTGCGCTGGACACCGAACTGGCCGTTCGGGACTACCTGAACGAGGGCGGAAAGCTCCTGGTCAGCGGCCAGTACGCGTTGTTCGCCCAGGGTGCCAACGGTTCGTACGTCTACCACCCGGACGCACCGCCGGAGTGCACGAACGCCGACGATCCCGCCTGCCTGCCGCTGCTGAACGACTTCCAGCAGTACTGGTTGGGGGCGCACACCTACGTCAGCGACGGCGGCACCGCGCCGGAGGGAGAGCCGTTCCCGGTCGCCGGAAGCGACGGCGCGTTCACCGGTTTCACCGGCCAGCTCAACGGTCCCGGTTCGGCGGAGAACCAGGGACACACCGCGTCCTTCCTGACCACGTCGAGTTTCCTGCCGCCGGACGAGTTCCCGCAGTTCGCCAGCTCAGCGCCGGTGGGCTGGACCCGACCGGGTGGCGCGCCGTTCGACCCGCGTACGGGCGAGTGGTACCTGCACAGCGGGCAGGCCGACGAGTCGTACAAGCGGCTCAGCCGCACCGTGGACCTCAGCGGGGCGAGCAGCGGAGAACTGCGCTTCTTCACCTCGTACGAGATCGAGCAGGACTGGGACTTCCTCTTCGTCGAGGCGCACGAGGTGGGCAGCGACGAGTGGACGACCCTGCCGGACGTCAACGGCAAGACCAGCACGGTCACCGGGGAGAGCTGCGCCTCGGGTTGGGACCAGCTGCACCCGTTCCTCGCCCACTACCAGGGCGCGGGCTGCTCCCCCACCGGCAGCACCGGAAGCTGGAACGCGGCGACCGGTACGTCGAGCGGCTGGAAGGAGTTCGTTGTCGACCTGACCGCGTACGCCGGCAAACAGGTCGAGGTGTCGATCACGTACGCCTCGGACTGGGGCACCCAGGGTCTTGGCGTCTTCCTGGACGACGCCCGGGTGGTGGTCGACGGGTCGACGGTGGCGGAGACCTCGTTCGAGTCCGCCGACCTGGGAGGTTGGACGGTGGCCGGGCCGCCGGCCGGCTCCGGTGGTAACGCCAACGACTGGTCGCGCAGCCAGCAGGCGTTCGAGGAGGGTTCGGTGGTGGTCACCGGGGACACCGTGTATCTGGGCTTCGGGTTGGAGGGCCTCCCCCCGGCGGCCCGCGACGACCTGGTCGCCCGCTCGCTGACCCACCTCACCGGCAGGTTGGCCAGCCAGAGCGCGGCGAGCAGTTGCGGGACGGTCGTCCGCGGGCGTCTACCTGATCGCCCGGTCCAACCCGATCTTCTCGGCCAACTCGACGCTGCAACTCGTGGT
>NZ_JBEYSL010000696.1:0-2717 GCF_040642735.1 Micromonospora sp. NPDC047753
GGCTCGACCAGGAACGCCGCGCCCTGATCACGGAGATCGACGCCGAGCGGCAGCGCCGCAAGGCCGAGGCCCGGGCGTACGCGCAGGCGAAGCGGGCCGGCGAGGAGCCGCAGGCCGCCGCACCGGAGGCGGAGCGTAAGCAGCTCGCCGAGCTGGAGTCCCAGCTGGACGAGGTGCAGGCCCGGCTACGCGACGCGATGAGTGAGCTGCCCAACCTGCCCAGCGACGACGTCGTGGCCGGCGGCAAGGAAGCCAACCGGGTGGTGAAGACCTTCGGTGAGCCGCCGGTGATCGAGAAGGTCCGCGACCACGTGGAGCTGAGCCGCGCGTTGGGCCTGGTCGACTACGAGCGTGGGGTCAAGCTCGGTGGTTCCGGTTTCTGGATCTACACCGGGGTCGGCGCCCGGCTGGAGTGGGCGCTGCTCAACTACTTCGTCGACCAGCACATCAGGGCCGGCTACGAGTTCCTGCTCCCGCCGCACCTGCTGCTGGACTCGGCCGGCTTCGCCGCCGGGCAGTTCCCCAAGTTCTACGACGACGTCTACCACCTGGACTCGGCGTCCGCCCCGCGCGGCCAGTTCCTGCTGCCCACGTCGGAGACGGCGATCCTCGGCGCGTACCAGGACGAGATCCTGGAGACCCCGAAGCTGCCGCTGAAGGCGTTCGCGTACACCCCGTGCTACCGGCGGGAGTCCGCAGGCTCGCACTCGGACGAGCGCGGCACGGTGCGGGGGCACCAGTTCAACAAGGTGGAGATCTTCCAGTTCACCCTGCCGGAGCAGGCCGACGCGGCGCTGGAGGAGATGCTCGCCCACGCCGAGAGCCTGGTCGAAGGGCTGGGACTGCACTACCAGCGCACGCTGCTCTCGGCCGGTGACGCCAGCGCCTCGATGAAGAAGACCCTCGACATCGAGGTGTGGATGCCGAGCACTGGCAAGTACAAGGAGGTGTCGTCGGTCTCCTGGGCCGGCGACTACCAGGCGCGTCGCGCGGCCATCCGTTACCGCGAGCCGGGCGGCAAGCAGACCCGCTTCGTGCACACCCTCAACGGGTCGGCACTGGCCACCAGCCGGCTCTTCCCGGCCATCCTGGAGCAGAATCAGCAGGCCGACGGCAGCGTCCTGGTCCCCAAGGTCCTCCAGGACCGCCTGGGCACCGACCGCCTGACCCCCCTGCGCTAGCCGGCCCCCGAAGCGGTCGAAAGCGGCGGGGCCGGTGCGAACGCACCGGCCCGGCCGCCGTCCATTCAGGCCACAGGTGTAACGCCGTGGTCAATCCCCACCGCGCCCTCCTGGTTGATCATGAAGTTATTGCCCGTCACCCCGGCGTGTCGCGGCGATAACTTCATGATCGACAGAGGCTGGGGGCGGGCGGTGGGCGCGCTTCACCAGGAGCGCGGCCAGGAGGAACGTGGCCAGGGCGGCCAGCAGCACCGCCGGGCCGATCCGGTCCAGGGCGTCGGCCAGGGCTCGCTGGACCTGGGCGGCCACCCGGATGACCGGGTCGTGCAGGGCATCACGGCGGCCGGCGGCGAGCCGTAGCTCGTACCAGCCGTACCAGGCGACGTAGCAGCCGGCGATCAGCAGCACCAGTCCACTGAGGCGGGGCACCAGCGCGCCGGCGACGCGCAGCCGGGCCACCAGGCCGTCGCGCACCAGCGCCACCCCGAGCGCGGCGACCGCGACCACCAGACCCATCCCGAGGGCGTACGCGCCGAACAGCGCCAACCCCTGACCGGTCGAGCCGGCCTGGAGGCTGGTCACCACGATGGCCAGGAACGGCGCGATGGCGCAGCCGAGTGACGCCAGGGCGTACGCGGCGCCGAACAGCACCATCGACGGCCAGGTGCGGGTCAGCCGAGGTGCCCGGGCCGACCAGCCGGGGGCGGGCAGCCGCCGACCGGCGAGCAACCAGCAGCCGGCCACCACCAGCAGCACGCCGAGCGCCACGGTCAGCCACGGCAGCCGGGGTCGCAGCCAGCCGGCCAACGGCGCCAGCGCCAGGCCGAACGCGCCGAACACCAGCACGTACCCCACTGTCAGCCCGGCCGCCGCGGTGAGCGCGCGGCCGACCGCGCCGCGGGTGTCCGACTTCCCGGCGACCAACAGCGAGAGGTACGCGGGCAGCAACGCGAAGCCGCACGGGTTGACAGCGCCGAGCATGCCGGCGGTCAGCGCGAGCAGCAGTGTGGCGGTCACGCCCCGGCCAGTGCGGCGACCTTGGCGGTGAGCGCCTCACCGTCCAGGAAGCCGTGGTGCACGACAGCGCCGTTCCGGTCGATGATCACGAAGATGCTCTGCTCGGTCACCTTGAACCGCTTCCAGAGCGCGCCCTTGGTGTCCTCGATCTGCGTCGTCGCGCCGAGGTCGAACTCGGTGACGAACTCCTTCATGGCCTTCCGCTCGCCCAGCCCGGCGACGCCGACGATCGGCACGGCGTCCCGGTATCGGGGTTCGATCTCGGCCACCGTCCAGGCCTGGCTGGCGCAGGTGGCGCACCACGGCGCCCAGAACCACAGCACCACCGGTTTGCCGGCGAGCCGTGCCGCGTCGAACGCCGCCCCACCGAGCGTGGTCCCGGTGAAGCGCAGCACGTCCGGGACCTGCGCCGGAGCGGCCGGCGGCCCGCCGGTCGGCGTGGCTCCACCATCGCGAAGCCGACCGCGGCGAGCCCGCAGTAGACCAGGCCGTCGGTGATCCCCGACCACTCGCGGCGGC
>NZ_JBEYSL010000697.1:0-2713 GCF_040642735.1 Micromonospora sp. NPDC047753
AACGAGTCGGGCCTGTAGGTCGTGGCGCCGCGCGTCGTCTCCATCGAGGCCGACGGTGGATCCCGATCGACCCGGCCACGCTCACCCCACCCGCGTGGCGGGACCTGGTCACCTCCCGAGGTCTGGGCCGGGAGGTGCCGCTGCGGATGACCGACGACGCCGACCCGTCGTACGAGCCGTGGCAGCCGACCGGCGAGCCGAACGCGGTGGACCGGGCGATCGCGGCCACCCGCAAGACGGTCTTCCCGCTGCTCGGGCTCGACCCGCACGATCCGCGGGACTGAGCCGGGCCGTTCGGTGACGAGTCTGGACCAGCCGGTCGACGTGCTGCTCAGCGATGGCAGCACGGTCCAGTTGCGACCGATCGACCCGGCCGACGCGCCGGGCATCGTGGCGATGCACAGCCGGTTCTCCGAGCGCACCCGCTACCTGCGGTACTTCTCGCCGTACCCACGTATCCCGGAACGGGATCTGATCCGTTTCGTCACTGTGGACCACCACGACCGGGAGGCGTTCGTGGTGCTGGCCGCCGACCAGATCGTCGCGGTGGGCCGGTACGAGCGGCTCGGCCCGCAGGCCCCCGAGGCGGAGGTGGCCTTCGTGGTGGAGGACGCCTACCAGGGGCGGGGGATCGGCTCGGTGCTGATGGAGCACCTGGCCGACGCGGCCCGCCGCAACGACATCATGAGCTTCGTCGCGGAGGTGCTGCCGGCCAACGGGACGATGTTGCGGGTCTTCGCCGACTTCGGCTACCAGGTCCAGCGCGAGTACGCCGACGGCGTGGTCCACCTGAGCTTCCCCATCGCGCCCACCGAGGCCAGCCTGGAGGTGCAGCGCGGCCGGGAGCACCGCACCGAGGCCCGCTCGATCGCCCGGCTGCTCGCCCCGCGCGGCATCGTCGTCTACGGTGCCAGCGCCACCGGCCAGGGCGTCGGCGCGGCGGTGCTCGGGCACCTGCGCGACGGCGGGTTCACCGGTGCGGTGGTGCCGGTGCACCCGAGCGCGTCGACAGTGGCGGGCCTCCCCGCGTACCCGTCGGCTGTTGCTGCCGGAGCGCCGGTGGACCTGGCGGTGGTGGCGGTCCCACCGGAGGCGGCGACCGCTGTGGTCGCCGACGCCGCCGCCGCGGGGGTGCACGGCCTGGTGGTCATCTCGGCCGGCTTCGCCGAGGCCGGCGGCGAGGGCGCGGCCACCCAGCGGGCGCTGGTCCGCGCGGCGCACGCGGCCGGCATGCGGGTCGTCGGCCCGAACTGCCTGGGCGTGGCCAACACCGACCCGACGGTACGCCTCAACGCCACCCTCGCCCCGGCGTTGCCGCCGGCCGGCCGGGTCGGCATCTTCAGTCAGTCCGGTGCGTTCGGGGTGGCGCTGCTCGCCGAGGCGGACCGGCGGGGCCTCGGGCTGTCCAGCTTCGTCTCGGCCGGCAACCGGGCCGACGTCTCCGGCAACGACCTCCTGCAGTACTGGCAGGACGACAGCGGCACCGACGTGATCATGCTCTACCTGGAGACCTTCGGGAACCCGCGCAAGTTCGCCCGGCTGGCCCGGCGGATCGGCCGCGCCAAACCGGTGGTCGCGCTCGCCTCGCCGGCCCGCCCGCCCGGGGTCGGTGACGCCGCCGGGCCGGACGAGGTGGCGGTGGCGGCGCTCTTCGCCCAGTCCGGGGTGATTCGGGTGGACACCGTGCCGGAGCTGCTCGACGTGGGTGTGCTGCTGGCCAACCAGCCGTTGCCGGCCGGCGGCCGGGTCGGTGTGGTCGGCAACTCCTCGGCCCTCACCGGGCTCGCCGCGACCGCCTGCGTCGGGCACGGGCTGAGCGTGGCCGACGGATACCCCCGCAACGTCGGGCCGAGCGCCGGCGCCGCCGAGTTCGCCGCCGCGCTCGCCGAGACGGCCGCCGACGAACGGGTGGACGCCCTGGTGGTGGTCTTCGCCCCGCCGCTTCCCGGCCAGCTGACCGAGGTGGACGCCGACGTGACCGCCGCGCTGCCGGCCGCCCTCGCGTTGGGCAAGCCGACAGTGGCGACGTTCCTGGTCGGGCGGCTGCCACCGGGGGTGCCGGCGTACGGCGGCGTGGAGGAGGCGGTCCACGCGCTCGCCCGCGCCCACCGGTACGCCGAATGGCTTCGCCGCCCTCCCGGGGTGGCACCGGAGCTGCCCGACGTCGATCGGGCCGCCGCGCAGGCCGCGCTCCGGGCCGACGGCACCGACCCGGGGGCGCTGCTGGCCGCGTACGGCATCGACGTGGTGGCCTCGGTGTCTGTCGACTCGGTCGACGCTGCTGTCGACGCGGCGGCGCGGCTGGGCTTCCCGGTTGCGCTCAAGGCTGCCGCTCCCGGGCTGCGGCACCGACTCGACCTCGGCGCGGTCCGGCTGGACCTGCCCGACGAGCCGACCCTCCGCCGGGCGTACACCGACCTGGCGGCGACCTTCGGCGCGGACGCCCTGGTGCAGCCGATGGTCCCGCCCGGCGTGGCCTGCGTGGTGGAGGTGGTGGAAGACCCCGCGTTCGGGCCGGTGGTCGGCTTCGGCCTGGGAGGGGTCGCCACCGAGCTGCTCGGCGATCGGGCCTGGCGGGCGGTGCCGCTGACCGACACCGACGCGGCCGAGCTGGTCGACGAGCCTCGGGCTGCGCCGCTGCTGCGCGGGCACCGGGGAGCCGCGCCGGTCGACCGGGCGGCCCTGGCCGATCTGCTGCTACGGGTGGGTGTGC
>NZ_JBEYSL010000698.1:0-2704 GCF_040642735.1 Micromonospora sp. NPDC047753
GCGCCCACTTCGCCAACGTGCTGCCCGACCTGGCCGACGACTGATCGGCGTCGATGATCGTGGAGACCCGTTGGGCGACGATCACCACCGCTGCCTGCGCGGTGACCGGCCGCAGGGCCGCACGCAGCCGCGCGTCGGTGCCCAGGTCGAGCGCGGAGAACGAGTCGTCGAAGAGGTAGATCTCCGGTTGCCGGACCAGGGCGCGGGCGATGGCCAGGCGCTGCCGCTGCCCACCGGAGACGGTGGTGCCGCCCTGCGCGATCGGGGCATCCAACCCGCCGGGCATCTGGGCCACGAAGTCCCGGGCCTGGGCGATCTCCAGCGCCGACCACAGCTCCTCGTCCGTGGCGTCCGGGTTGCCGTAGCGCAGGTTGCTGGCGACCGTTCCGGTGAACAGGTACGGCCGCTGCGGCACCAGGCCGATGCGTCGCCACAGCTCGTCCGGCGCCAACTCCCGCACGTCCACCCCGTCGACCAGCACCGCGCCGTCGGTGACGTCGACCAGGCGGGGGATCAGGGACAGCAGCGTCGTCTTGCCCGCGCCGGTGCTGCCGATGATCGCTGTGGTGGTGCCCGGGGTCGCCCGGAAGGAGATGTCGCGCAGCACCGGCTCCACCGCGCCCGGGTACTGGAAGCGCACCCCGCGCAGCTCCAGCTCGGCTCGGCTGGGCAGCTCGGTGACCGGCACGGTGGCCGGGACCACCGAGGAGTCGGTGTCCAGCACCTCGACGATCCGCTCGGCGCAGACCGCTGCCCTCGGCACCATCATCAGCATGAAGGTGGCCATCATGACCGCCATCAGGATCTGCATCAGGTACTGGAGGAACGCGGTGAGCGCGCCGATCTGGATCGCGCCGGCGTCCACCCGCTGCGCGCCGAACCAGAGCACGGCCACGCTGGAGACGTTCAGCACCAGCATGACCACCGGGAAGATCAACGCCAGCAACCGGCCGGTACGCAGCGCGGTCGCGGTCAGGTCGGCGTTGGCGACGGCGAAGCGGTCCGTCTCGTACGGCTCTCGGACGAACGCACGGACCACCCGGATGCCGGTGATCTGCTCCCGCAGCACCCGGTTGACGGTGTCGATGCGGGTCTGCATCAGCCGGAAGCCCGGCACCATCCGACGGATGATCGCGCCGAGGGTGATGGCCAGCACCGGGACGCTGACCAGCATCAGCCAGGAGAGCCCGACGTCCTCACGCAACGCCATGAACACGCCGCCGACGCTCATGATCGGTGCGGCGACGAGCATCGTGCAGCTCATCAGCACGAGCATCTGCACCTGCTGAACGTCGTTGGTGTTGCGGGTGATCAGCGACGGTGCCCCGAACCGGGCCACCTCGCGGGCGGAGAAGCGGTTGACGTGCCCGAACAGTTCGGCGCGTACGTCACGGCCGAAGCCCATCGCGACCCGGGCGCCCAGGTAGACAGCCGCGATGGAGCAGACGATCTGGATCAGGCTGACCAGCAGCATCCAGCCGCCGGTGCGCACGATGTAGTCGGTGTCGCCCCGGGCCACACCCTGGTCGATGATGTCCGCGTTGAGGCTGGGCAGGTAGAGCGAGGCCATGGTGCCCACGAACTGGAGCAGCACGACCGCCAGCAACGGTCTCTGATAGGTGCGCAGTTGGCCGCGCAGGAGTCGGATCAGCACGCCGGGTCCTTCGTTTCGGTAGGGCGTCCGGTCATCCGCGGGTCGTCTCCGCTGCCGATGACCTCAAGCAGGAACTCCCGGATCACCTGGGCCTTCGCCGGGTCGGTGTCGACCGAGGTGAGGGGCCGTCCGGAGTGCATGAGCGCGTCGAGCGCGGCCACCCGTTCCCGCCCGGCGGGGGTGATGGCGAGTCGGATGCTGCGTCGGTCGTTGTCGTCGCGCTGCCGCTCGACCAGACCGTCGCGCTCGAGCGTGTCGACGATGCCGGTCAGGGTCGCCGGGCGGACGAACCCCTTCTCGGCGACCGCCCGGTGCGGCAACTCGCCGTGTCGGGCGAGCGTCATCAGGGTGATCATGCCAGCCTGGGTGAGGCCGTGCTCCTCGGCGAGGTAGCGGTTCCACCGCTGCCCGACCAGGTGCCCGGCCACCACCAGCAGCCGGCCGAGCGGCACGTCCTGGAGGGTCACGAGTTCCACGACAAGCAGGTTAGCCCCCTGATAGTCAGGGGCCAAACGAAATTGCCGCAGCGGTGGCCACGAACAGGATCTGCAGGGCGGTTCGCTGTGCCAGCGGAGTGACCGGGCGGCCGGCGAGGGTCAACTCGCGGCGGGCGGCCGAGATGTTGGCCGGGAACATGGCGAGCATGAGCAGGCCGAGCCCGGCCGCCGCGACCCGGGCGGTCGCCGGCACCAGGAGGCCGACCGCGCCGACCAGCTCCAGCACGCCGGTGGCGGTGACCAGCAGGTCCGGTCGGGGCAGGCGGGGCGGGACCATCGCGATCAGGTCGCTGCGACGCTGGCCGACGAAGTGCGCGACGGCGGTGAGTGTGAACATCACGGCCAGCCCGACGCGCAGCGCGGGGTGCCAGCCGTCCAGTGCGGAGAAGCCGACCAGGCCGGCGATTCGGGCCAGCGCGGCGCCGGCGACCAAGGCGATCAGGGGTGCCATCGGAATCCTCCTCAGGGGAAACTTGTCAGTGACAAGATTGCGCGTCAGATGCTCATCTTGTCAATGGCAAGATAGGCTTGGCGCATGAGCGGAACCCGCGCC
>NZ_JBEYSL010000699.1:0-2700 GCF_040642735.1 Micromonospora sp. NPDC047753
GCTCGGCACGTTTGGGCATCGGCGACCCGTCGTCGGGGCGGGAGCGGCAGCCCGGTGGCGACGGACCGTGGGAGGGAGCGACGGTGGCGCAGCGGGCCGGCGTCTACACACAGCAGGTGACGAACCTGGTGGTCGCCGACAACACCGTGTCGGGCTGCCAACTGCGGGGCATCGAGGTCGACGGCAGCGCGCGTGGTTCCCTGCCCCGGTCAGGGCAGGCCGTCGGCGTTTCCATCACCGGCAATGTGGCGACGAACTGTGTCGGCCACATCAACGTCTTGGCCTCCCGGGACGTCACGGTGGTCGGTAACCGGGTGGAGAATCCGAACGCGAGCCGGGCCGTGAGCTGCGTCGCCGTTCACCAGGGCTCCACAAAGACTGTCGTGGTGGCTAACCACCTGCGTCAGGCGCACCCGTCGCACCCCGCCGTCTTCGTGGACACTGCCTCGGTCGACGTCACACTGGCATGGAACGCGGTGGAGGCGGCTGTCCCCTACCAGACACCGGCGGACACGGTGATCATCCGGCGAAGTGGCGCGGGGCAGATCCGTACCGAGGGCAAACTCATCGCCGTCGGCGGGATCGGAGTCGGCAACAGCGTCGCCGCCACCACGCCGGGTGCGGTGGTCCGCAAGATCGAGGTGTTCTCCGCAAGCGGCCAGAGTCTGGGCTGGGTGCCGGTTTACAACTCGATCACCTGATGCCGTGGACCGACGTGACGGTGCGCGACCGAAGGGACCTGATGACCATTCTCGACACCCGGGCGCTCAACCGTGCGACGCTCGCCCGGCAGCTGCTGCTCGACCGCGCCGACCTGCCGGCGCTCGACGCCGTCGCCCACCTCGGCGGCCTGCAGGCCCAGGAGCCGCAGGAGCCGTTCGTCGGGCTGTGGTCGAGGCTGCGCGCGTTCGACCCGGCCGTGCTCTCGAACCTGCTGACCCAGCGACACGTGGTGCGTACCCACCTCATGCGCCGCACCGTCCACCTGCTCGTCGCCGACGACGTCGTGGCCTGGCGCACCCGTCACGACGCCATGCTGCGCCAACGCGTCCTCGGGGTCTACCGCGGCGAGCTCGACGGGGTGGACCTCGACGAACTCGCCGCTGCCGCGCTTGCCGTGGTTGCCGACGGTGAGCCCCGCTCGATGCCCGACATCGGGCGGGCGCTCAGCGAGCGGTGGCCGACGCCGGGGCTGCGCGTGCTGGGCGAGATCGCTGTCGCGCTGCTACCGATGACGCAGGTCCCGCCGCGAGGGGTGTGGCGGGCGAAGGGAGGCGCGCGTCACGTCCTGCTCTCCGCCTGGCTCGGCCGGGAGATCGACGCGCCGGCCGCGACCGGGGTCGATGAGGTCGGTCGGCTGCTCGTGCGCCGTTACCTGGCCGCGTTCGGCCCGGCGGCCACGGCCGACCTGCGCGCCTGGTGTGGTCTCGCCGGGCTGCCGGCAGTGGTGACCGCCATGCGGGACGAGTTGGTGACCTTTCGCGACGAGCGTGGCCGGAAGCTCATCGACCTTCCCGACGCGCCGCGCCCCGACCCGGACACACCTGCCCCGGTGCGGTTCCTGCCGGCGTTCGACAACGCGATCCTCGGCTACGACGACCGCAGCCGGATCATCGACGACGCGCACCGTAACCTCTCGGTGGCCGGTGAGCGCGTGGTGCTCGTCGACGGCCGGGTCGCGGCGACCTGGACCGTCGATTCGGGGACGGTCGTCGTGAGACCGCTCGGCGGCCTCTCCCGGACGGAGCGGGATGCCGTGGCCGAGCAGGGGCAGGCGTTGGCTTCCTTCCTCTCCGACCAGGAGAGCGATCGGGTGCGGGTCGATCCGTCTCCCCGGTGACGGACCAGGACGGTCCGACCCCGGGGAGACGACAGCGTCAGTCGACGATCGGCGGAGCCGTCCTCGCGGCCTCGGCGAGCGCTGCCGCCGCGCCGGCGTACGGGTTGTAGCTGTAGGTGCGTGCCAGGCCGCTCGGCACCGTGAAGTACGCGGCCGCCAGCTTCGCCGGGTCGCTGGCGATCTCGCCACGCGCGGGGGCGTCGTTGCCGTCGTCCCAGCCCCAGGGCGCGTTGGCCGAGTTGGTCGAACAACTCCAGGTGCCGACGCCGCAGTCGCCGGACGTGTCACCGGCGAACGTGCCGAGGCTGGCGAAGAGGCTGGCGTTGGACCGCTGCGCCCACAGCCCACCGGTGGCGAAGATGTCGATCAGCTGATACCGCACGTCGCGGTCGTTGCCGCTGCTCGGCGTCTCGGCGACGGTCGACGGGTAGTAGACCAGGCCGTCGCCGTTGATGTCGTACTGCGGGTGCGCCTTGAGGCCGTGGCCCTGCGCCTCCTGTGCCGTCACCGGGTGCTGGAACGTGTCGTGCGGTGACGCCTGGAATCGCAGGGTGCCGTCGATGCTCTCCCCGCCGCTGGTCCAGGTGCTGCCGGTCGGCGTGTAGGAGAAGAAGTCACTGTGCGCGACGGTGACAGCCGAACGGAGAACGCCGTACGTGGAGCCGTCGCGTTCGATCGCGAACAGCGCGCCCTCGCCGTCGTTCTCGTGCTCGGTCTCGAAGAACGGGTGGTCGGTCCAGTCGCGGGGGTGGAAGAAGAAGTACGTGATGTACCAGTGGGTGCTCGTCTCCACGACGGAGTAGTACACGTGTGCGGCGAGTGCGGCGCCTGCCTGGCCGGTCCGGTCCCAGTTGTCGCGT
>NZ_JBEYSL010000700.1:0-2692 GCF_040642735.1 Micromonospora sp. NPDC047753
CCTTGCTGTCGCGCAGGGCGACCGCCGACGGGCCGGCGGCCAGTGGGGCGACCTCCACGCAGTTGGAGGTCTGACTGCGTGTGCTGGTACGCCACGGGGCGTCCGCCAACGAGTGGGCGGAGACGGACGGCGTGTTGCGGATTTCGTTCATGGTTCTGCTCCTGATGTGCAGCGATCCGATGGGACGAGTGGTGCCGCACGTCCCGACGGCAGGTCCCCCGTGGATCACCGGTCCGTCAGTCGCCCCGATTCCCGGCGGCGTTGGGTCGGCGCCGTTGCCGGACCGAACGCCACTGTGGATGGGGGCGTCGCCTCGGTCAGCCGTCCCGTCGCCTCGATCAGCCAGGAGAGGGTGTCCGAGGCGTTAAGTGCCGCCTTGCATAGCCACTCGAACACCACTTTATAGCGATTTAGCGTGATTGCCTCGGTCGACATGACGTCGGTGAAGCCACCTTCGATGGCCAATGTCTCCGGATCGAGGGGATCGGCGAACCGATAGACCGAGAAGGCGGTCGGCGGAAGGTACCAATCGCCGATCTGGGTGTCCCGGGGTAGCACGTGCAGGGCCACGTTCGGCAGCAGCGCCAACTCGCAGAGCTGGAGCAGCTGTTCGTGCAGCACCTCCGGCGGCCCGGCCCGGCGGCCGAGAGCCGCCTCCTCCAACACGGCCGTGTAGCGGGGAGCGTGCGGCTCGCGGGTCAGCAGCGACTGGCGGGCCAGCCGCGCCTGCACCTCGGTCTCCGGCTCGTCGCCGGGCTCCGGCTCGCCCGCGCCCGCGTTCACCTGCCGGGCCGACACGATCCGGAGCTGGGCGTACCCGGGGGTCTGCAACAGGCCCGGCACCAGCACCGGGTTGTACTCGGAGATCTCCGCGCAGCCCGCCTCCAACTCGGCCCAACCGCGCTGTTGCTGCGTCATCACCGGGAAGTTCTTCAACCAGCCGCGCATGTCGCCGGCCTCGTTGGTGATGCCCAGCAGCTCGTCGTGCAGTGCCTGGTCGGCGCCGTAGAGGTCGAGCAGGTCGCCGACGTCCTGCGGGTCGGGTCGGCTACGGCCGTTCTCAAGGCGGGACAGTTTGGAGGCGGAGGCCCAACCGATACGCTCGATGACCTGATCGCCGGTGAGGCCCGCGGCCTCACGTAGGCGGCGCAGTTCGATGCCCAACCGGCGACGACGCAGGATCGGGCTGGGTGCGGCAGGAGGCACAGTGTCCTCTTTCCCGTCGACCGCCGCAGACGCGACGGTAACTGTATGAAATTCGCCCCCCACGGTCAGTATGGACGGCGCGACCGGTGTCGGAGGTTCCGGCGAGGGCGTGTCTTGCGAAAATCGCACCACGGGAATGCCGGATGACGACGGACCCGCGGTCGCGGCCCGTCGACCTCGCCCACCCGGGCACGCCATCCCGCCGGAGGGACCCATGCGCACGATCCTGCGCCGACCCGACTTCCGCCTGCTCTTCGGCGGTCTGCTGGCCAGCATGACCGCCGAGTCGATCCTGCTGCTCGCACTCGCCATCTGGGTCAAGGATCTGACTGGCTCGAACGGGTTGGCCGGTGCCACGATCTTCGCGGTCATCGCTCCGATGACGATGGCGCCGCTGGTCGGCTGGGTTGTCGACCGTTACCCGCGCCGACCGTTCTTCGTGGCCGCGAACGTGTTCACCGCAGCCCTGCTCGCTCCGTTGTTCACCGTCCGCGACGCGGGCGACGTCTGGGTCGTCTATCTGGTGGCGGCCCTGTACGGGCTCTCGTCCATCACGCTCGGCGCGGCCCTCAGTGGACTCATTCGCGAGATGGTGCCGATCGAGCTGCTGGCGGAGGCGAACGGCGTTCTGCAGACCGTACGTCAGGGGATTCGACTTGCCGGCCCGCTGGTGGGCGCGGCGCTCTACGCGGCGCTCGGCGGATGGGCGCTGGCCGGGATCGGCATGGTCGGATTTCTGATCGCGGCGGCGGTGGTCACCGCGCTGCCCACCCCGCAGCAGCGGCCACCGGCCGTCCGGCTGCGGTGGCCGGCCGAACTGGTCGCCGGTCTGCGGCACCTGGCCGGCGAGCCGGCCCTGCGGCGGGCCCTGCTCGGCTACGGGCTCGGGTCACTGGTGATGGGCTTCAGCGAGTCGCTCATCTTCGCCTACGTCGACCAGGGGCTGAACCGGGATGCCGCGTTCGTGGGGGTGCTGTTCACAGTGCAGGGCATCGGTGGGTTGCTCGGTGGACTCTGCTCACCGACGCTGGTCCGCCGGCTCGGAGAGGTCGGCACACTGGCCGCCGGGGTCGCCTTCTTCTCTCCGGCCGCGCTCGCGCTCGCGTTCCCCGATCTGTGGCTCGGGTTCGCGGCGGTGCTGCTGGCCGGGGTCTCGCTTCCGCTGACGATGGTGGGTCTGCACACGCTGATCCAGCGCCGCACGCCGCCTTCGCTGGTCGGCCGGGTCGCCGCCGCCACCCAGGCGGTGGTCCGCGGGCCGCAGGCGGTCTCCATCGGGGCGGGGGCCCTGCTGGTCGGGTTCCTGGACTACCGGCTGCTGTTCGCGCTGGTCGGGATGGCCACCCTGGCCGCCGGCAGCTACCTGTGGCGGGGCCGGCACCTGAGCGCCCCGGCCGGGGCCCGCCCGCCGACGCCGCCCACCCGCCCGACGCTCCCGGCACCCCGTCGTCCGGCCGAGGACGCCGACCGACCAGGGCTCCCGGCA
>NZ_JBEYSL010000701.1:0-2687 GCF_040642735.1 Micromonospora sp. NPDC047753
CCTCGTCCGGCGGAACGCCGGCGAGCCCGGCGTAGCCGAGCACCGAACCGTCCGCGTCGACGGCGACCCGGTAGTGGTGCCCGGTGGCGAGCTCGGCCAACACGATGACAGTGCCGGTCGGGGCGCCGTCGATCCGCTCGATGGCGCAGTCGACGCCGGCCCGTTCGAGCTCGGCCACCCGGTCCCGCCCGGCGTCGTCGTCACCGACGGCCCCCACGAGCGTGACGTCCACCCGCTGCGCGGCGATCCAGGCGGCGGTGTTGGCCGCCTGACCGCCGCCGCCGAGACTGATGGCGGCCCCGGTGTCCGAGCCGGCAGCCAGCGGTCCGGACAACACGGCGACCACGTCGGTGATCACGTCCCCGACGACGACCATCCGGGCCGGTCGGGTCATGCCGGGACGGCGGTGCCGCGGGCCACCGAGGCGACCGCGATCCGCGCCGCCAGGTCGGCGTTGCGCAGGATGATCCGTACGTTCACCGCCAGGCTCGCGCCCTCGGTTGCCGAGTGGAAGTGCGCGAGCAGGTACGGCGTGACGGCCTTTCCGGTGATGCCGTCCCGCTCCAGCAGGGCCAGGCCCTCGGTGAGAGTCCGGTCGTGCAGCTCCGGGTCGAGCTGTTCGTCGATCGGCAGCGGGTTGGCGATGAGCAGCCCGCCGGTGTGCACGGAGTGTTCGTCCCGGGCGGCGAGCACGGCGGCGACCTGCTCCGGCGAGTCCACCGACCAGTCCAGGTCGAAGCCGGCGTCGGTCAGGTAGAAGCCGGGAAACCGGCGGGTGCGGTAACCGACGACAGCGACCCCGAGGGTCTCCAGGCGCTCCAGCGTCGCACCCACGTCGAGGATCGACTTGACCCCGGCGCAGACCACAGCGATCGGGGTCTGCGCCAGGGTGACCAGGTCCGCCGACTCGTCGAAGGTGTGCGCGGCCTCCCGGTGCACCCCACCCAGACCGCCGGTGGCGAACACGCCGATGCCGGCGGCGGCGGCCACCGCGCTGGTGGCGGCCACGGTGGTCGCGCCGTCCGCGCCGGTCGCGGCGGCGACCGCGAGGTCGCGCACGGAGAGCTTTGTCACGCCGTCGACCGTGGCCAGCCGGGTCAGCTGTGCGTCGTCCAGGCCGACCACCAGCTCACCGGCGATCATGCCGATCGTCGCCGGAACGGCCCCGGCCTCCCGAACCGTCCGCTCGATCTCCCTGGCCACGCGCAGGTTCTCCGGTCGGGGAAGCCCGTGCGAGACGATGGTGCTCTCCAGGGCGACGACGGGTCGGCCGTCGCGCTGGGCTTCGGCCACCTCGGTGCCGTAGCTGATGCGAAAGTCAGTCACACGGGCACCGTACGGGGTGGGGCCCCCGCCGGGCTCAAGTGGACCCGGCCGTGATGACCTGCCAAACTTGTCCGTCGGAGGTGTAGACGTGAGCACAGAGGTTCTCGAGCGTCCGGAGCTGAAGGACGCCGACACCGGTCCCGAGATGTTCCATTACGTCCGCAAGGAGAAGATCGCCGAAAGCGCCGTCATGGGCACTTTCGTCGTCGCTCTCTGCGGCGAGACCTTCCCGGTCACCAAGGCGGCCAAGCCGGGTTCGCCGGTCTGCCCCAAGTGCAAGGAGATCTACGACTCGTACCGTGAGTGAACCCCGGCCGGTGCTCTGGCCGGCGACGTAGCCTGCGGCGGTGACCACCTCCACCGCCCTGCTCTTCGCCGACCTGACCGGGGTGGCGGTGTTCGCCGCGTCCGGGGCCTCGGCGGCGGTGGCCAAGCGACTGGACCTGTTCGGTGTCGCGTTCGTCGGCTTCGTCGCCGCCCTCGGCGGTGGGATCCTCCGGGACCTGGTCATCGACGAGGTGCCGCCGCTGGCCTTCGCCGACTGGCGGTACGCGGCCACTGCCGCGATCACCGCGCTCGCCGTCTTCTGGCTGCACCCGCAACTGGCCCGACTGCGCACCACGGTGCTGGTGCTGGACGCGGCCGGCCTGGCGCTGTTCACCGTCACCGGCACGCTCAAGGCGCTCGACGCCCGGGTGCCGGCGGTCGGGGCCTGCCTGATCGGCATGCTCACCGCCATCGGCGGCGGGCTCGGCCGCGACCTTCTCACCGCCGAGATCCCGGTCGTGCTGCGCCGGGAGATCTACGCGCTGGCCGCGCTGGCCGGTTCGATCCTGGTGGTGCTGCTGTACGTCACCGGGCAGACCGGGCCCGTCCCGCTCACCGCCGCCGCCGTCCTGGTCTTCGGGCTGCGCCTGATCGCGCTGCGTCGACGCTGGTCCGCGCCGGTGGCGACGCTGCGCCCGCCGCGCGCCGACGGGGCGGATCCACGCACCGACCGGGAATGGTGAGACGGTCGGGCCGCTGTTCGCTCGGGTGCGGGATTGTGACCAGCGTGGCGTCGCCTGGGCCCGACGGCCCGTGCTGGTTATGCTGAGTCGGCCTTCGCGGCAGCTTCTGCGCGGAGGCGTTTTCATGGGCGGCGGATCCTCGTGGCCCTCGCCCGGGGTCCGCCATCGTGCGGTCGGAGAGGAGCTTCGCGTGGCAGCCCGGACGCCGGTGCTCGAGACGTTCCCGGCGCTACGCGCCTGGCAGCGCAAGGCGATGGTGGAATACCTGCGTCGCCGTACCGAGGACTTCACCGCGGTCGCCACTCCCGGCGCCGGCAAGACCACCTTCGCCCTGCGGATCGCGGCCGAGTT
>NZ_JBEYSL010000702.1:0-2686 GCF_040642735.1 Micromonospora sp. NPDC047753
CGCCGACCCCCGGCTCGCCAGCGAGGCGCAGCGACCCACCACCGCGACCAACTGCGCGGACGTGATGAACTACCGCCTCACCGTGGCCGGCAACGACACCGCGTACGTCGACTGCCCGACCGACGAGCCGCCACCGCCCGCCACCCAGGCGGTGGTCAAGCTGCTCCTGCGGACCACCGCGGCCTAAATCAGATAGTCCGGGGGCAGGCCGGTGCCCCGCAGCTCCGGCGGTAGGTGGGCCACGTCGTTGACGGCGATCAGATTCGGCGGGCCGGCCGCGCTGTACCGGATGACGGTCAGCCCCGCGTTGTGCGCGTTCAAGCCCAGCCAGCGCCACTCCGGCGCGTCGAGGGCGTGCCGCACCAGCCAGGCGATCAGGAAACTGTGCGTCACGACCAGCTCGCGGACCGGTTCGCCGCCGGCGGGTCCCTCGGCGACCGGGCCGGCGAACCGTCGCACCGCGTCCGCCGTCACTCGCGGCCCGTCGGCCCGCTCGGCCGCCGAGAACTGCGTCAGGAACTCGGCGTACGCGGGCGGCAGCCCAACCGGGTCCGTGTCGTGTGGGAGGTGGTCGCCGGCCAGCTCCGTCTCGTACACCGGAACATCGGGCAGCGACTTGGCGACCAGCTCGGCGGTCTGCGCGGCCCGGCGCAGCGGCCCGTGGTGGACGGCGGCGAACCGCCGGGCCCCCAGGCGTTCGCCCAGCAGGGTGGCCTGCCGCCGGCCGCGCTCCGACAGGCCGGTATCCGGTTCGCCGGCGTCCGGCCCACTCGGCTCGGAGAGATCCTGCTCGGCATGTCGGGTCAGGTACAGCAGTCGGGTCACCATGACCCCACCTCAACACAACGGGAGGTACGAGTTCGACCCCGTACCTCCCGGTCCTAACGCCGCAGCCCGGCTGATCGCACGCCCTCTACGCCCGGGGGAACATCTGGCCGATGCGGATCCGGTTGCCGAACGGGTCCCGGATGCCGAAGTCGATCCCGTACGGGCGCTCGGTCGGCTCGTCCGTGATCTCGACGCCCTTCGCCACAAGATCCTCGTGCGTCTTGCGGGCGTCGTCAGTGGTCATGAAGAGGTACCCGCCGAGGGCACCCTTGGTGAGCAGCTCCCGGACCTGCTCGGCGGTGGCCGGGTCCAGCGCGGGCGGGCCGGGCTTCTCCAACAGGATCTCGCGCTCCGGGTCGCCGGGCAGGTTGACAGTGAGCCACCGCATGAAGCCGAGGTCCTGGTCGGTGTTGACCTCCATGCCGAGCTTGTTGACGTAGAAGTCAAGCGCGGCGTCCTGGTCGAGGACGTAGATCTGGGAGCGGCTGATCGCGTTCATCGTCATGCCCATGACGCTAGACGTAGCCCCTGACCTGCTGCTTATCCAAAACTGCTTGGTCGGGTCCAGGCTTTGGTGAAGCACGACGGCACGTTGGCCGGCGCGACGCGCTGACGCCGGAAATCCGAGGGCGACTCCCCGACGATCTGCCGGAACGTCCGGCTGAACGTGCCCAGGCTGCCAAAGCCGACGGCGTAACAGATGTCCGTCACGTCCCGGTCGGTGTCCAGCAGCAACGACATCGCCCGCTCCACCCGGCGGCGTTGCAGGTAGCGGTGCGGGGTCTCACCGAAGGTGGCCCGGAAGGTACGGATGAAGTGCGCCTGCGAGACGTGCGCGATCCGGGCCAACGCGGGGATGTCCAGAGGCTCGGCGTACGCCCTGTCCATCGCGTCCCGGGCGCGCAGCATCGCCCGGTTTGACTCCTCCACCGCCCGACTCATCTGTCCCCGCCCCGCTCCGCGCTGCTCCGGCCCCAGGTTACCGTCGGGCACCACGTCGTCCGGTCGGGCCGGAACGGCCGAGCTGTCACTTGCGGTAGTAGAAGTCGGCGGCCTCACCAGCGCGTGCCGGCGCGTTGATCTTCAAGGACTTTCCGTGATCTTTCATGGTGGTGGTCAGCGTCAGTTTCGGGCCTTCGCTGGGGCTCAGCTCCACCTTGATCGAGGTGACCCAACCCTGGTCGTTGGTGGTGATCGTGAACGGCGACAGACGTATGCCGATCGAGACGATGCTCGGTGCACCCACGGGGAGGAACGATGTGGCGTCCTTGCCGGTGGGGTCGAAACGGCCCGTGTAGGTATGCGGATCGACGCGGTCCACCGAGGCGATCGACGAGGTGAACGCCTTCAGGCCGGTCGGGTCGACCCAGTCGAAGCGGAGAAAGGGGTCGTCGCGCTTCACTCGCTTCAGATCGACGTGCACCCAGTCCTTGTCGTCGGACGGCCGCACGTAACTGTCGTTGCCAATCACGATCCGGCTCCCCGCCGACGGGTACTTCCCGCCGGTGACCGAGATCGTGGTCTGGAAACGGCGCTTCTTCGGGTCGAAGGCACCCGTGCCGTTGACCTTCTGCCCTTCGGGCAGGTTGCCGCGCACTGCGTACCGGTGGGCAGCCCCATGCGACCGCTGCAATGCCGCGACCAGTTCAGCGCGGACGTCGGGCGTCGGGGACGGCGCGGCGGTGGCGGTGGCGGTGGCCTGAACCGGTTCGTCGGTGGACGTGGCCTCAGTCGCCGGAGTGCAGCCGGCAGCAAAGAACAGACCGCTGGTCAGAGCCAGCATGAGCACAGTGGTGCTCTGTCTCATTGTGATTCCCCCGTTGACCGCCGCCTGATCCCAGCCATGAGCGGATCGGTG
>NZ_JBEYSL010000703.1:0-2670 GCF_040642735.1 Micromonospora sp. NPDC047753
ACCGCCGAATACTGGGACATCCTGGCCAGCCTCGCGGTGGCCGACGCCGGTGAGGGCCCGCGCCAGAGGATCGCCGCACACCCCTCAGGGCTGATCACCGAGTAGACGGCGTTCTCCAGCATCAGCACCCGGTCGGCCACCGCCAGCGCCAACGCGCCGCCGCTGCCGCCCTCGCCGGTGATCACCGCGAGCACGGGGGTGGGCAGCACGGTGAGGGTGAGGATGTTCTCGGCGATGGCCGCCGCCTGGCCGTGCTCCTCGGCGCTCACTCCCGGGTCGGCGCCGGGGGTGTCCACCAGGGTGACCACGGGCAGGCCGAGGCGGGCCGCGAGGCGCATGAGCCGCAGCGCCTTACGGTGCCCGGCCGGGCTGGCCATGCCGAAGTTGCGGGCGACCAGATCGGCGGTGGTGTGCCCCTTCTGGTGACCGATGACCATCACGTGCCGGCCGGCCAACCGCGCCAACCCACCAACGATGGCCGGGCAGTCCGCGCCGAGCCGATCGCCGTGCAGCTCCACGAACCCGTCAAAGACCGAGTCCAGGTAGTCCAGTGTGGTGGGCCGCCCCGGGTGCCGCGCCATCCGGACGGTGTCCCACGCGTCGCGTACCGCCGGGATGCCGGCGTCTCCCTCGGCCGCCGGGTCCGTCGGACGCGTCACGACGGCGCCGTCGTCGGCAAGGCGCTCGCGGTGCGACGCCGGCTCCTGACGGGGTACGGGCGGATGCGCCGGACGGCCGGCGCGGGTCGCGGCGAGCAGCGCCGTCAGCCGTCCGCGCAGTGACCGGCGCTGCACCACCATGTCGACCTGCCCGTGTCGGAGCAGGAAGTCGGCGGTCTGGAAGCCCTCCGGCAGGGCCCGCCCCGTGATCTGACGGATCACCCGAGGGCCGGCGAAGCCCATCCGCGCGCCACTCTCGGCGAGCACCAGATCGGTGTTGGTGGCGAACGAGGCGGCCACTCCGCCGTAGGTCGGGTCGGTGAGGACGCTCACGGTGAGCAGTCCCGCCTCGCGCAACGCGGCGATGGCCTGACTGACGGTCGCCATCTGCATCAACGACAGCGCGCCTTCCTGCATCCGCGCACCGCCGGACGCGGTGATCAGGACGAGCGGCGTGCGGTCGTCGAGCGCCCGTTCGGCGGCCCGGGTGATCAGCTCGCCGACCGCGCAGCCCAGGCTGCCACCGAGGAAGCGGAAGTCCATCACCGCCAGGGTCACCGGGTTCCCGCCGATGGTGGCCGTGGCGCAGACGACCCCCTCGGCAAGACCCGTGCTGGCCCGCGCGCCGGTGAGCCGGTGCGGGTACGGCAGCACGTCGACGAAGTCGAGCGGGTCCGCCCCCGGCAGCCGGTCGGGCAGCAGGCGCAGCGAACCCGGGTCGACCAGTTGGCGCAGGCGTTCCGGCGCGCCAAGTCGGGCATGCTCCCCGCACTCCGGGCAGACGTCGAGGTTGCGGCGCAGCCGTTTGCGGTAGAGCAGGGTCGCGCAGCCCGCGCAGCGGGACCAGAGCTGCTCTTCGCGCGGCGCGGTGGCCGTCACGACCGCCGCCCGGTGTCCGGGGAATCGAACCGGTAGAAGCACCGCGCCATGGCGTCGCGCGGCGAGCGCCAGGTCGACAGGTACGGCGACACGTACGGGCGTAGGCGGTCACTGACCCGGATGAACTCGGGGTGGTCACGCGCGGCCTCCACCGCGCCCTCCGCCGGCTGGGCGGTCTCGAGCAGGTGCACATAGAGGTCGTGCAGTCGGTACAGCGAGCGGTGCCGGACACCGACCAGGCGCGGCAGCTCCGTCGCGTCCGACTCGGCGAAGATCTCGGCGACCCGCTCCTCGGCGGTCGGATCGACCTTCGCGATGATCAGCGATCGGTCCATGTTGGGCCTCCCCCCACGGCGTCCGGCCGGCGACGGGTGGCCCCCGGACGCGCTGGACGACTGCCGACACGATGCGCCGATCCTCGTCACGGCGGCGTCACCGCGCCGGGCCGACCAGCGACGCATGGTGGTGACGCTGCGTTGACGCAACCTGTGTATCAGCTATGTGCCGGGTGAATTCAACGCGCCAATGTTTATGCAGTTCAGAACCGATTTCGGGTTGGCTGTCGCCAATACAAGGTCCACGTTGGCGTTGACGCAACGTGACCGTTATTGATAATCTTCAGCGTGGTCAGCCCGGCGGCCTCGGCGGGCGGGGCCGCGCCCGGCCACGCCGCGATCGGCGGGGTCGACAGTGGCGTCGAGGGCAACCGATCCGGGACACAGCAGACAGTCGGGACGAGCGTTCCGCAGGGGGTGCCGCCGTGGCCGCTGATTCGTCCGTGCCGACCGCCGGAGACCCGCCCGAGGAGGGCGTCTCACTGCACCTGCTCGGAGGTTTCCGGCTCCTCCGCGAGGCGGTGCCGGTCGTGGTGCCGCGCGGGCTGCAACGGGTGATCGCGCTGATCGGGCTCCGCCCCGGCGCCACCCGCAGCCAGCTCGCCGGGCTGCTCTGGCCCGACGCGTCGGAGGAACGGGCGCTGTCCTCCCTCCGTACCGCCCTGTGGCGGCTGCGACAGGACCCGTGCTGCCCGATGACGGTGGCCAGCGACACCGTACGCCTCGGCCCGGCCGTCCGGCTCGACGTGGACGACCTGGTCGGCACCGCGGCCCGGGTCCGGGACGGCGACGACCCG
>NZ_JBEYSL010000704.1:0-2658 GCF_040642735.1 Micromonospora sp. NPDC047753
GAGGACTCCGCGACGATTCGACTGCACCGGTACGACCGGCCGGCGCAGCGGTTCATCCGGCAGACGATCACGTTCGACGCGGACGGTGTGCACCTGAAGCCGTTCGCCATGCGGTACGCCTGGCCGCACCAGATCGACGAGATGGCGCAGCAGGCAGGGCTCCGGCTCACCGAGCGGTACGCCGACTGGCACCGGCGACCGTTCCAGGCCGACAGCCCGTCGCACATCTCGGTCTACCGCAAGGAGTAGCGGTTTGATCGGCTCGGGTTCCGGAAAGTCGAGCAGTCATCGCCCCGACGTCACGGAACCCGAGCCGATCTCCCGCCGACCGAGAGTGAGATGCCGCCATGAGCAGACGAGCCATCCAGGTGGTCCTGGCCCTGTCGGTCGTCCTCATGGTCACCGGCATCATCCTCAAGGTGACCGGGGACGGCGGGGCCGACACGGCCGGCACTGTGGCGGTGTCGCTCGCCTCGGTGGGTTCGATCGTGGCGAGCATCGGCTCGTCCTTCCGCGCTGCCCGCCGAAACGACGGCCCACAACGGTGATTCGGCTTTTCACCCTCGGCTGATTCTGCTGCCAGCAGCTAGGTATTGATCCCCAGGTCCCTCGCCGGGTGAGCTGACTGCATGCCGGACGCCTCCCGATTCCCGCGCTCCTCTCCGTACTGGCCGGTGGTCAGTCACCCTCAACTCCGACGCGTCCTACCCGGGCTGGCCGTCTCCGCGTTGGGCGACGGCCTGGCGGTGGTCGCGGTGACCTGGCTCGCCATCCAACTCGCCCCGCACGAACAGCGGGGCACCTCGATCGCGCTGGCCATGGCGGCGTACACGCTGCCCAGCGCGGCCGGGACTGTCGTCTTCGGTCGGCTGCTGCGCGGGCGCAGCGGCGCGCAACTCGCCGGGTGGGACGCGATTTTGCGGGCCAGCGCGCTCGGGGCGATTCCCCTCGCGCACCTCGCCGGCGTGCTCTCCATCGGGCTGTACGTGGTTCTGCTGGCCGCGTCCGCGCTGCTGCACTCGTGGGGTTCCGCCGGCCGATTCACCCTGATCGCCGAACTGCTGCCGCAGCGACACCATTTGCCGGCCAATGCCGTGCTCAGCACCATTGGAGGGTTCGCCACAATCGTCGGCCCGCCTCTGGCGGGCATCCTGATCGGCTGGGTGGGGCCGGTCTGGGTCATCGCCATCGACGCCGCAACCTTCGCCGCGCTGGCCCTTACGTACCGTCTCGCCCTTCCCGCCAACGACGGACCCGCACGGTCCGAGAGCGGCGCTTCGCGAACGGCCGGCTTCGCGGTCATCCGCCAGAACCCGGCCCTGCTGGGCCTGCTGGTGTTGAGCCTCGGGTTCTTCTTCCTCTTCGGACCGGTGTACGTGGCGATGCCTATCCACATCACCGACGACCTGCACGCCTCCGCGACGCTGCTCGGCGCCTACTACACCGCGTTCGGCGTCGGCGGTCTCGCCGGGGGTCTGGTCGCCGGTTACCTCCGCCGCTGGCCACTGCGAGCCACCACCATCGGCATCGTCGTCGCGTTCGGCGTTGCCATGCTGCCGCTCGGCCTGGGCGTACCGGTCGGCGTGTCGTTGCCGGCGTTCGCCCTGGCGGGCTTCATCTGGGCGCCGTACATGACCACGTCGATGGCGCTGTTCCAGCGAAGCACGTCGACCGCCCGACTGCCCGCGGTGCTCGCCGCGAACGGTGCCATCCTCGTACTGGCGGTGCCCCTGGGCACCATGCTGGGCGGGCCGTTGGTGAGCGCGATCGGCGCACGCCCGACGCTGCTGCTCTGCGCGGTGGCGATAGCCGCCCTCGGCCTGACCGCCGGGGGGATCGCGATCTCGCGGCGAAGCGTGCGATCCCCCGGCGGCCCAACCGGCACCGAGGTCAGTGCCCGTCGCTGATCTGGACGTCGTCCGGCGCCGGCCGGCCGCGCCCCGTCTCGACCAGCTCCTTGAGACTCATCAGGAAGGTCGCCCACTTGGTACTGCACTCGCGCATGAGTTCGGTCGGCTCGCGCCAAGCCGAGTGCGTGAAGTCGACGATCGTGTAGCGACCCCGCTGGTCGAGCCGCCAACCGATCTCGGTGCCAATCCACTCCTCGGGGCCACCGACGACCCGCCACCGCACCCGACCAGCCGGGTCCAGCTCAAGAATCTCCAGGTCGAACCCGCCCTCGTCACCGAAGTGGACGGCCAACTGCCCGCCGACCTCGCTCTTGCCGGTCGTGTCGACCGACCACCATCCGGCGACGCCCTCGGGGGTTGCCACCGCCCGGTAGACGTCGGCAAGCGGAGCGACGACGCCGACCTGGTGCAGAATGTCGACCATTTTCAGCCTCCCTGGTTGGTGGTGCGGTGGCGTTCGATCGTCTCGGCGATGCGCTTGATCCGGCGGAGGCGGGCGTCCCAGGTGGAGCCGACCGCCGACAACTGGGCGACCGCGCGGGCGAGCTGCGCCTCGTCCACCTGGTAGTGGCGCTCACGACCGGCCGGTTCGGCGTGGATCAGCCCAACCCGGTCGAGGACCGCAAGGTGCTTCGAGACGGCCTGGCGGGTGACGGGTAACCGCCTGCTCAACGAGGTGGCAGTGCCGGGCCCGTCGGCGAGAAGAAGATCGATCATCGTACGCCGGATCGGGTCGCCGATCGCCGAC
>NZ_JBEYSL010000705.1:0-2656 GCF_040642735.1 Micromonospora sp. NPDC047753
GGCCGGGTTCACGATCGACCCGCCGGCCTCGGTCCTGGAGAGCCACCGGCGACCGCACGGGCCGGCGGCGCCGACGCCGGGGTCGGTCGCAGATCCGCGGGTACGGGCAGCGCGCTGCCCTTGATGAACTGGCCCCAACTGGTGTTCCAGGCCGTCCAGCCGTTGCCCGGCTGGAGCCGGACCTCGGTGCCGGTGAAGGTGACCAGGTCACCGACCCGGGTGACGCCCATCAACCAGTCGGCGTTGGCCGCCGAGATGTTCGTGCAGCCGTGCGAGACGTTGCGGTGTCCCTGATCGGACACCGACCAGGGTGCCCCGTGGATGAACTCGCCGCCCCAGGTGAGCCGTTGCGCGTCCTCGACGTTCACCACGTAGCCGCCGTTCGGCTCGCCACGCGTGTCGAACGTGGTGTACTGGTGCTTCTCCATGATCACCATCTTGCCGCTGGACGTGGGGGTGCTGCGCTTGCCGAGGCTGACCGGGATCCTGCGGATCAGCTTGCCGTCCCGTAGCACGCGCATCTGCTTGGTGGCGTTGTCGACTTCGAGCGACACCTGCCGTCCGATCCGGGACGTCGCGGTGCGGTCGGCGTCACCGACGTGGCTCTTCCCGATCGGCAGACCCGTCAGGCCCGCCCGGACACTGATGGTCGTGCCGGGTCGCCAGAAGTCGGGAGCCCGGTAGTAGACCTGGCTGCCGTCGTCCACCCAGGACCAGACACCCGGCTGCGGCGGGTTCGTGGTGACGAACAACCGACGTTGCACGTCGGCCCGGGCGGACCTGGCGACAGGCGGATCGAAACCGATGGTCACCGGCATCGCGGTGCCGTACGTCTGCTTGTCGGCGAAGTACAACGTGCTGCTCACCTGCGGCTTCGTCGACGCCGCCGCGGTGGTGAAGCTGCTGGTGCGGGTGGTGGTCCGCCCGGAGTCGCCGGTGGCGGTCACCGACGCGGTGTACGTGTGCTGCGGGCGCAACGGGGCGCTCGGCACCCACGCCGAGCCGTCCTCGCGCGGCTCCGCCCTGACCGCCGTGCCCGCCTCGTCGACGATGCGCACGGCGGTGATCTTTCCACCCGTGACGAGCGGAACCACCTCGGCGCTGAGCGGCACGTTCCGGGAGAGATCGGCGGGCGTGACGGTCAGCTCGGGCGAGGGCAGCACCTGCTCGGCGGGACGTACGGCGGCCTTTCGCTCGGTGGTGCACCCACCGAGGACCAGCGGTGTCGCCGCGACCGCCACCGCGACGAGCGCCATACGCCTCCGTAAAACCATCGAACGTCCCCCGGCTTCCGTGTGCTCCGTGGCGGCAATTCTCTCCGCGTCGACGGCGCCCCGCGCTGTTTCCGGAAATCACCCAACGAAGGTGGAAAGGTTCGGCACCGCGCACGGTCCGGTTCCGTCGGTCGCTACCCCTTTCGTGATCCTCGGGGCATCGAAGCGTGATGCTGTGCTGGAAGGCTGCCGACATGCGCGGAAGACGACGTCCATGGATTCTGCTCCCGCTCCCCCTCCTCCTCCTGACCGCCTGCTCACCGGCGGAGGAACCGATTGTCGCTCTCGCCGTTCAGGACGGCCAACCGATCGGCGTACTGGTCACCTGCGACGACAGTGACGCCAATATCCGCGTGTTCGAGAACGACCATCAGGGTGAACCGGGCGAACGGACCCTGATCAGGTGGAGCATCGGCGGCCCGCCCGCCAGCGAGGTCGTGGAGGTGGCGCTGTTGGGTCAGCCGCCGGAGGGCTGGGAGGTCGCCGACGCTGTCGACAGCCCTGATTCCGACGTGGACGTCGAGTTGCTCACCGAATTTCGGGCCGGGGTCACCTACACCCTCGACGGGTCAAGCCGCCGCGATGCCCGCTCGGTGGACTTCACCCTCGCGGACCTGCCACGGATCGGCCCGGACCAGGTGTTGGTGTCGCACGGAAGCAGGTCAACGAAGGTCGTGTCGCGGGAGACCTTCCTGCGCAAGGCACGCGACCGCTGCTGAGCCGATACGGCCGACCACTCAAGAAAGCAGAGTGATGCCGCAGCCGCCGATTACGGTTTTTGGAGAGAAATCAGAGAATTGAGATCGAGCCGACATCACAGCGACTCCACAACGCTGACCAGGCAACCGCTGAGCGCTATTTAAGGGAGAATTAATCGTTCCAACTGGAGGCGGGCAGGGGGTCCACTCGTATTCTTCCCTCTCGGAAGAAAGGTGCGCCCCCGTTGATGAATGTCCGATCCACCCCTCGACACCGTCGTTCCGTCACCGCCCTGCTGCTGGTGAGCCTGGCGCTGGCCGGCGGATGCAAGGAGGCGCCGGGAACCCCCGGCGCGTCCGGCCCGTCCAGCGACACCGGCATCGGCTCGTCCGGCCCGGACGCGCCGACGGCCACCGCCCCGGGCGACCCGTCGGCCACGCCGAGCGCCCCGGGCACCTCGGCCACCCCGTCCGCGCCGGGCAAGCCCGGAACGCCGGCGACCAGCGCCGCCCCGCCCACCGCATCCGGCGGCTGGATCACCATCGACGCTGGCGCGCAGGCCGCCGCGACGAAGGCGTTCTTCGCCCGCAAGCCCAAGCCGGTGACCGGCAACCCGGTCAAGGTGCCCGAATTCAACGTCGGCTGTACGACAAGCCACCACAACAGCGACGACCCGATCGTCC
>NZ_JBEYSL010000706.1:0-2649 GCF_040642735.1 Micromonospora sp. NPDC047753
GCTGGTCGAGGAACGCGTCGATCTGCCCGGGTCGCCGGTTGCGGTCCGGTTCGAGCAGCACCACAGTGACCCGCCCGGACGGGCTCTGCACCACCTTGGAGTTCATGCCCTGTCCGTCGACCTCGATGTGCTCCTCGAAGATCTGCGCGAAGTCGAACAGCGCCTCGAAGTGCCGGACCGTCTCGTCGAGCTGACCGGGCGGCACGCAGACCGCCAGGTGGTCGATCTCGGCGAGCACCGGCGGGTGGCCGTCCGTCGTGGACGCCGCCGCGGTGATGGCGCCGGGCAGGAACTCGCTCCCCTCGCCCCGGCGCTGCACCAGCCGGTGCCGCACGTCGGCGAAGCCGTCCACCTCGGCGGTCACCACCTCGGCGTCCGCGCCGGTGCGGGTGGTCGGCGGCGTCACCCCTGTCGCACCCCGACCCACCAGCTCGGCGTACGCGGCCGGCACGTCGTCGACCTCGACGGCGACGACCCCGATGCCGTCACCGTGGCGTTGCACGTACCGCGACGCCGGATGCTCGGCGCTCAGCCCGGAGGTGAGCAGCAACCGGATGTCGCCGTGGCAGAGCAGCAGTGAGCGCTGCCCCGCCAGCCCGGTCTCCGGACCACCCTGGCCACAGATCTCGAAGCCGACGGCGGTGCTGAAGTAGAAGGCCGCCTGTCGGGCGTCCCCCACGTAGAGTTCGATGTGGTCGATACCACGGATGTCCATGTCGCCTCAAACCCTTCCCACCCGATTCCCCCTGTGTTGCCGTCCGGGTACACCCCGCCCGGGATGCCGCCTCGATCACCCCCTCGGCTCGGCGACGCGCGCCAGCAGCAGGCTCACGTTCTGGCCGCCGAACCCGAACGAGTTGGTGATGGCGTACTCCAGGTCTGTCTTGCGGGCCGTGCCACGGATGTGGTCCGCCGGGCAGGCCGGATCCGGATCGTCGAGGTGGTACGTCGGCGGCAGCAGGCCCCGACCGAGCGCCAACGCGGTGGCCGCCGCCTCCAGCGCCCCGGAGGCACCGAGCAGGTGACCGGTGAGCGCCTTGGTGGAGCTGACCGGCACACCGCCGACGCCGAAGACGTCGGCCAGCGCCGTGGTCTCCGCGATGTCACCGAGCTTCGTGCCGGTGCCGTGCGCGTTGACGTATCCGACCGCCGCCGCCGGCACACCGGCGCTGCGCAGCGCCCGGCGGATGCACGCCGCCGCGCCGGCGCCGTCCGGGCGGGGGGCGGTCGGGTGGTACGCGTCAGTCGTCGCGCCGTGACCGGCCACCTCGGCGTACCCGGCGACGCCGCGGGCCGCGGCGTGCTCGGCGCGTTCGAGCACCAGCAGCGCGGCACCCTCGGACAGGACGAACCCACTGCGGGAGGTGTCGAACGGCCGACTCGCCCGGCCCGGGTCGGTGCCGGCGCGCGCCAACGCCCGCGCGTTGCCGAAGGTGTCGGCGAAGGTCGGGAAGAGCGGTGCCTCGCTGGCCCCGCAGAGCACCACGTCGACCTCGCCGGTCGCGATGAGCCGCACCCCGTCGGCGACCGCCTGGGCGCCGGAGGCGCAGGCCGTGCCGACCGACGAGCTGTAGCCGCGGATGCCGTGCGCGATGGCGATCCGCGCCGCCGGCATGTTCGGCAGGATCCCGGTGAGCAGGTACGGGCTGACCGCCGCCCGACCCCGGGCCGCCCGGGCCAGCACCTGCGATTCCAGGGTGGCCATCCCGCCGACCCCACCGACGATCACACCGATCCGGTCGGGGTCGACGTCGCGGCCCACCTCGATGCCGGCGTCGGTGAGAGCGTCGGCGGCGGCGAGCAGGGCGAGGACGACGATCCGGTCCAGCACCCGGGTCTCCGGCCCGGACGCGACGGTACGTGGGTCGATGTCGGGCAGCAGGCCGGCGACGTCCAGCGACGCGCTCGCCGGGTGCCCCTCCGGCGGGCGGGTCAGCCCGGACCGGCCGGTGGTCAGCGCGTCGAAGGTTTCCTCGACGCCCCGACCGACCGGTGTGAACAGACCCATCCCCGTGATCAACGCGGTCATGAGCGTGCCTCGGTGAGGTAGCGCTCGCGCAGGGCCACCTTGCGGACCTTGCCGGTCACGGTGACCGGGATGTCGGCGGAGCGCACCGGCACGACCCGGCGCAGTGTGGCGCCGACGTCCGGGCCGAGGGCGGCGCGGACCCGCTCGGTGCGGTCCTCGGCCTCGTCGGCGCCGGCGGCCAACTCCAGCAGCACGTCGGTGACGACCGCTCCGGCCTCGGCGACGATCACCACGGTGCAGTCGGTGACGTCCGCGCAGGACGCGAGGATGCGCTCCTCGGACAGCGCGGTGAAGAACCGCCGACCGTCACCGGCGTCGACCGAGTCCACCGCCCGGTCCAGGTGGTAGTAGCGGCCGTCGCTGTCGGCGCGCACCAGGTCACCGGTGAGGTACCAGCCGCGCTGGCGGAAGCGGTAGGTGGTGACCGAGTCGTTCCAGTAGCCCCGGAACAGCGACGGTGAGTCGATGCCCAGGAAACCCACCTCGCCGACCGGCACCGGCTCACCGTCGGCGCCGAGCACCGCCACCTTCGCGAACCGGTACGGGCGGCCGATGCAGCGGCCGTACCGGTCGGTGTCGGCGCGGTGGGTGATGTGGAACATCGAGTGCCCCATCTCGCT
>NZ_JBEYSL010000707.1:0-2646 GCF_040642735.1 Micromonospora sp. NPDC047753
CCACAGTCGACGGGTGACAGCGGTGACCCGGTCCACCGCGGCGGCCAGCCGCTCGGCGCTCCTGCTTCCCCTGGCCAAGGACAACAACGCCTCCTGCGCCCTCGGCCCTCTGATCCGGCTCTTCGACGACCGGTTCGGCATGGATCGGGTACGCGAACTTGAGGTGCGCCTGGAGGTTCGAGGCGTGGACGGCTTCCACCTGGAGGCGGTCTCGGAGATGACCCAGATGTCGCGTGATCCCGAGGAACTGGTCCGGCAGCTGATCGGGCCGCACCACCACTATCCCGACGGCGCGGCCCTGATGCTCGGCACCATGTTCGCGCCCATTCAGGACCGGGACCGCCCCGGTGAGGGTTTCACCCACAAGGTCGACGACGTGGTACGGATCAGCTGCCCAGCGCTCGGGACCCTGGTCAACCGGGTGCGGCACGCGGAGGAGTGCGAGCCCTGGCACTTCGGCGTCCGCGATCTCATGGGCAATCTGGTGAGGAGAGGACTGCTGTGAACGTGGTCAACACTGTCGATCCGCGCGACGGTAAGAGTCGCGCGACGGATCTCACCGAGACCGACGAGTCTCGGCTGGAGGTGATCGCCGCTCAGACGTCGGCGGCGGCGCAGTGGCTGGCCGCCCGTGGGAGGCTCGGCCGAGCGGAGCTGCTGGACGCGATCGCCGCGTCGCTGGAGTCCCGCCGGGAGGTTCTGGTCGCTGCCGCGGAGGCGGAGACCGGGCTGAGCCCCGCGCGACTCAACGGGGAACTCACCCGGGCGGCGCTCCAGTTCCGGATGTTCGGCGAGGTGCTGCGCGACGGAGCGTACGTCGAGGCTGCCATCGACCACGCCGCCGACACACCACTCGGACCGGGTCCGGACCTGCGGCGGATGCTCGTACCCCTCGGGCCGGTCGCCGTCTTCGGCGCCAGCAACTTTCCGTTCGCCTTCTCGGTCGCCGGAGGTGACACGGCCGCCGCGCTCGCCGCCGGGTGTCCGACGATCCTGAAGGCCCACCCGTCCCACCCCCTGACCTCGCACGCCTCCGCCGCCGCGATCGAGTCGGCCGTCCGCGACCTCGGCGGGCCCGAGGGTGTCGTCGCGACCGTGTACGGGGAGCAGGCCGGCCGCTCACTGGTGCGTCACCCGGCGATCCGCGCGGCCGCACTGACCGGCTCGGTCAACGCCGCCCGCGCCATCCAGGCGGCCATCGACGAACGACCCGACCCCATTCCGCTGTACGCCGAACTGAGCAGCGTGAACCCGATCGTCGTCCTGCCCGACGCGGCCGCCGTTCGGGCAGACCAGATCGCCGAAGGGCTCTTCGGCTCCTTCACGAACTCGGGCGGCCAGCTGTGCACCAAGCCCGGCCTGGCGTTCGTTCCGTCGGATCCGGGTGGTGACGGCCTGGTCGACGCGCTGCGGGCGAAGGTCGACGCGTCGGGCGGCACGGTCCTGCTCAACGAGCGCATCCGGGACGCGTACGAGAACCGGTCCACGGAGTTCGAGCGGGCCGGCGCCCGGGTGTCGGCGCGGCCCAGTATCGAACCCGGGGCGGGCTTCACAGTGGCGCCGACCCTCCTGGAGGTCGGCCTCGCCGGGCTGAGCGCCGAGATCGCCGACGAGTGCTTCGGCCCGCTCCTGATCGTGGTCCGCTACGACGACGACGCGGACCTCGACGCCGCGCTGGCCGCCGTCCCGCCGTCGCTGACCGGTTCGCTGCACCGCGGACCGGGCGACGACACCGAGGTCGTACGTCGACTGGTCGACGTGCTCGCCGCCCGCGCGGGTCGCATCGTCTTCGACGGATACCCCACCGGTGTCCGGGTGTCGTGGGCCCAGCACCACGGTGGACCGTGGCCGTCGACGAACGCCGTGCACACGTCGGTGGGCGCCACGTCGATCCGCCGGTTCCTGCGCCCGCTGGCGTGGCAGGACGCTCCGGCCTGGATCCTGCCCGAGGAGTTGCGCGACGAGTACACCGCCATCTCCCGGCGAATCGACGGGAGGTTGCAGCCAGCGGTCGAATAGCCGCGTCCGCCGGCTTTTCCCGGGCGCGTTTCCGGGCCACCTGCGACTGGCGCGCGAATTCCTTGAAGAATCAATCCGACAGAGAATTCGCGCGCCGGTTGCCCCGGTGTTGCTGAAGCACGCCCGAATGGTGGGGACGCGATTTTACGATCCAATTTCCGCCTTGACCGTCAATGCAATTCATGGTTGTGTTTTCGACAGGGAACGATGTTAGCGCTCGCATCGCTGCATCGCTCGTTACTGGTATCCCTTCACCTCACCATCGAATGGTCGGTCGACCGCTCGGTGCGGTCTGACCACACGCCGAAGAGGGAGCAGGAACATGCCCGTCGCACCTCCCCGTCCCCCGACGCCGGCACCGACACGCCGGCTGCTGCTCGCGCTGCTCGCCGCCGTCACAGTGACGGCCGCAACGGTCGCCGCTCCGGCGGCCTCGGCCGCACCGCCGGCGCCGCTGGGCCCGACCGTCACCCGCACCGACAAGCCCCCGACCGGCTACACGGTCACCTTCCGGTACCGGGCGCCCGAGGACGTCGGGCAGGTCCACGTCTACGGCGACTGGTTCTACTCCCGACCGGAGAACATCGCCTGCCAGGACTGCGGTGACGCGCGACCGCCCGCCGAGTG
>NZ_JBEYSL010000708.1:0-2626 GCF_040642735.1 Micromonospora sp. NPDC047753
GGTCGAAGATCCCCGACACCGGGTTGGCGCTCGGCGCCTTGTCGCTGTCGCCGTGGTGCAGCTGGATGTGGGTGCCCTCGGTGGCGAGAGGCCCCGGCCGCGCCCGCCGCTCAGCGCAGCCGGCGGATGTCGCCGTACGCGCGGTAGTAACCACCGCGGCTGGACTCGCGCACCTCGGTCACCAGATAGCGGGCGCCCGGCTCGCGAATCCCCTTGGGGAACTGCACCGACCAGTCGCGCCGGTAGCCGTCGGAGAGAACCTGAACCCGCAGCCGCCCCCGATCGTCACGACACTGCACGACCACGCCCGCGCCCGAGTCGCTGGTCACCTCGACGATCGTCGGTTGCACCGGCTGGGGCGCCTGGCGGGGGGCCTTGATGTCGCGTACCTCGGGCACGTTTCCGGCCTGCGCGGCGCGGATCGCCGGCTCGCTCGCGTCGATGCAGGCCAGATGGCCGCCGGTGGTGACGACGTAGAGCCGGTCGTCGTGGTATTGCATGGAGTACGCCGAGCCGCAGCCGGTGCCGAGCTTCCACAGCCGGGTGCCCGCCGCGTCGAAGCAGTAGATCGAGGACTGGCTGTCACCGGCGAAGACGTACTCGCCGCCCTCGGCGGTGGCGCAGGAGAAGACCGGGGCGTCGCAGCGGTAGGTGCGGTCGAGCCGTCCCGACTTGGACAGCCGCACCACCTCGCGGGTGCCCGTCCCGGCGAACACACTGCCGTGCTCCTGCCAGCCGAAGAGCACCGAACCGGTGGTGGTGTGCCACAGTTCGCTGCCGGTACGCCACTCGTAGCCGGTCACGCCCCGCGAGTGGCCGTGGTAGATGGCGTCGTCGTCGCACCGCACCATCCAGGCCGAACGCCCGCGACCGGGGCGACGCCACAGGAACTCGTCCTCGTGGTCGACCGCGGTGATCCCGCCGTCGGCGTCGGAGACGCCGAGGACGCCGTCGTGGATGTCCAGCCAGTAGATGTCGATCTCCGGGGCGATCGCGTACGCCACGCGGGGCACCTTGCCGGACAGGTCGTAGACGTTGCCGTCGTCGCAGCCGGCGTAGATCCAGGCGTCGTCGGCGACGATGCACTTGACCCCGTCGGGAAGGCGGACCTGGCTGCGCACCTGGGCGTTGTGGTCGAGCGTGGTGATGACTCCGTGCTCGTTGCCGACCATGCAGTGCTGCCCGTCGACGAAGATGCCGAAGGCGGGGGCGCCGAGTCGTAGCGCCAGAGCACCGGGGCGGTGTGGGCGGTGGAGCGGGTGCTGACGATCTGCCGCCGCGACACGGTGCGCTTCTGGCGCACGCCGGGGACCGCCGGCGCGTAGCCCTTGCGGACCTTCTCCCCGATCTTCTTCGCCGCGGCGGCCCGGGCCCGGGCGTTGTCCGGATAGGCGCTCGCCTTGACCTGCCCCTGGTCGCCGATCCGGCCGTAGCGCACCGTCAGCGTGGCGTTGTCGACGATGACCTCGTAGAACTTGTGCGCACCGTCCACTTCGGACAGTTCGAGGTAGGTCGTCTCCTGGGACATGGGGGGCCTCCGAGGGTCAGCGAGCGGCGCGATCCGGCCGGCGCGGCGACAGTGACCACACGTTAACGGCGACCCCCGACAGAACCGGCGTCCGGCCAGCGCAGCGCGTCGTCGCGGAGCACCGCGTGCGCGCCGACGCTCTGGTTGACGATCTGCGTCACCCGCACGTCGACGGCGATGCTGGCCAGCGCCACCGCGTCCGGGCGGCTGAGGCCGTGCAGTCGCTGCATCAGGGTCAGCATCGAGTCCAGGGCGGTGAACGTGGCGGCGTCGAGGGTGGCGCCGACGCCCATGGTCAGCCACGCGTCGGGGGTACGGGCCACCGGGCCGGTGACCGGAAAGTCGTCGCGTACGTCGATGGTCAACGTCACCTCGTCCATCGGACACTCGATCGCGGTGCCGCCGACCTCGCCGTCACCCTGTACGGCGTGCCCGTCCCCGACGGAGAAGAGCGCGTCGTCCACCGGGATCGGCAGCAGCAGGGTGGTGCCGGCGGTGAGGTCCCGGCAGTCCAGATTGCCGCCCCACGGGCGCGGTGGGGTCGTCGAGTGCAGCCCCGGCTCAGCGGGTGGCATGCCGAGCACTCCCATGAAGGGTCGCAGCGGAACAGTGTGCCCGTGCTGGTTGCGGCCGGTCATCGTCACCGGGTCCAGCGTCCAGGCGTGCACCACCTGGTGATCCTGCACGCCGTAATGCTTGTTGAACTCGCTCGGCCAGCCGCCGGCCACTGTGGTTCCCCAGCTGCCCGGGACGACGGCGTCGATGCGTACCGCGAGGGTCTGACCAGCGCGCGCACCGCGGACCGCGACCGGACCGATCAACGCGTGTCCGTAATCGGGGCGGTGCTGCGGCACCCGGGGCCGGTCCCGGTTCGGCCCGCCGGGGTACGGGCCGGCGGACCACCAGCAGTCCAGGGTGCGGCAGGTGACGGTGTCGCCGGGATCGATGGTGAGCACGGGCGGGAGATCGGGGGAGAAGTGGCCGTGCAGGCTCTCATTCCCCGGGCGGCCAGCACGAACGCGCCGGTGCACAGCGAGACCATCCGGGCGCCCGCCAGGTGGGCCGCGCGGACCGCGTCGAGCAGGTCGGGGGGTATGT
>NZ_JBEYSL010000709.1:0-2611 GCF_040642735.1 Micromonospora sp. NPDC047753
GTGCCGACCAGCATCCCGACGCCGACGCCGATCGACAGCAGGTACAGGATCGGTTCGACGAGGGCGTTGAGCAGCGGTGTGACCGACCGGCGGTAGATCATGAAGTTGCGTTCGATGAGCGCCAGGGCCCGGCGGCTCGTCCAGGTGGGTACGGCGACGGTGGTCATGGTGCCTCCAGGAGGCTTCGGGCGTGGGCCGTCACGGATGCAACCGCCGGCGGTAGGTGACCCGCGCGACCAGGTAGCCACCGATGGCGAGTGCCAGCAGGTAGCCGATGTGCACGGAGCTGCCGACGACCGTCGCCGTACCGAGGCTGAGGGTGCGACACAGCTCCACCCCGTGCCACAGCGGCAGCAGATAGGACACCGGTCTGATCCACTCGGGTAGCTGCGAGACCGCGAAGAACGTGCCGGAGAACATGTAGAGCGGCATGATGACGAAGCGGAACACCGTGTCGATGTGGCGCAGCTTGCGTACGCCGACCGCCCACGCGGCGGCGGGTGCCGCGAACGCGACCCCGGTCAGCGTCGCGCCGAGCAGGGCGCCGAGGGCCCACCATCCTCCGATCAACCCGAACGCGGCCATCACCACGATGAAGGCGCCGCTGGCGATGAGCACCCGGAAGGTGATGAAGAGCAGGTGCCCGGCGGCGAGCTGCTCGGGCCTCAGCGGCGTCGGTGTGGCGCTGCGGTAGGCCCCGAAGCCGGCAGCCCGGGCGACACCCGGGGCCCCTTCCAGGAACGCGTTCTGCATCGCGGCGGCGGCCAGCATGCCCGGGGCGAAGAACGCCGCGTACGGGACGCCGGTGATCTGGGCGGGCGCGTTGTCGTCGACCAGGGCGCCCAGCCCGGCGCCGATGCCGATGAGGAACAGCAAAGGGTTCAACACGTTGATCACGATCGAGCCCCGCCAGGTACGCCGGTAGCGGGTCAACCAGTACCCGAACACACGAAACACCAGTGGTTTCTCCTGCTACTCGATGAGCGATCGGCCGGTGAGCTTGAGGAACACGTCCTCCAACGTCGCGCGGCGGACCAGTGCGGTGAGCGGCGTGAGCGACATGGTGTGCACCGTGGCGAGGGCCGCCTCGCCGTCGGCGGTGTAGATGAGCACCCGGTCGGGAAGCAGTTCGACGCGACCGTCGGTGTCGTTGCCGCCGGTGGCCAGCGCCGACGTCCGCAGTTTCTCCGCCGCGGTGTCGCGTTCGTCGAGGCGGAAGCGGAGTTCGAGAACCTCGCGGGTGGCGTACCTGGTGATCAGCTCCCGGGGTGAGCCCTGCGCGACGATGCGGCCGTGGTCGACCACGATGATGCGGTCGCAGAGTTGCTCGGCCTCGTCCATGTAGTGCGTCGTGAGGATGAGGGTTACGCCCTGCTGTTTGAGCTGGAAGAGCCGGTCCCACAGGACGTGTCGGGCCTGTGGGTCGAGGCCGGTGGTCGGCTCGTCGAGCAGCAGGATGTCCGGTTCGTTGATCAGGGAGCGGGCGATGGTGAGCCGCCGCCGCATGCCGCCGGAGAGCGTCTCGACCTGGTCTCCGGCTTTCTCCTGCAGCTGGGCGAAGTCGAGCAGTCGGGTCGCGCGGTCGCGGATGACGGCCCGCGACAGGCCGAAGTATCGCCCGTAGATGTGCAGGTTCTCCCGCACGGTGAGTTCGTTGTCCAGGTAGTCGTCCTGCGTGACGACACCCAGCCTGGCCCGGATCTCCGGTCCCTGTCCCATCGGGTCCATGCCCAGCACGCGCAGGCTGCCCCCGCTGATCGGCGACGTGGCGGCGATCATCCGCATGGTGGTGGACTTGCCGGCGCCGTTGGGGCCGAGGAGCCCGAACGACTCACCCCGTTCAAGCGCGAAGTCGATGCCGTCGACAGCGCGGAACTCGGCCGTGGACCCACGTGCTGGATAGACCTTCGTCAGATCTGTCGCCTCGACCAGCGCTTGTTCGCTCACCCCGGCAGCCTAGGGAGAGTCGACAGTGGAGTGCAAGATCTGAGCAGATCTTTGTAATTTCTAGACGTGGTCTGGATTTGACCCTCGACCGGGTCGAGGCCCGACCATCGGCGACATGACCGACCAGACGACCGCCGACCCGACCATGACCCGCATCGTCGAGGCCGTGCAGCTCGGCCAGAGCGGCGCACCTGCCCGAGCCCGTGAGCTGCTCACCGCGTTGTGGGACGAGCTCGGCCCCACCGGGGACGCCCTGCACCGCTGCACCCTGGCGCACTACCTCGCCGATCTGCAGGACACCACCGAGGCGGAACTGGCCTGGGACGAACGTGCCCTGGACGCCGTTTCCGACCTGACCGACGAACGCGCCCAGCGGTATCTGTCCTCGCTCCAGGTCCAGGCTTTCCTGCCGTCCCTGCACCTCAACCTGGCCGACTGCCACCGACGCCTGGGCAACGTCGGCCCGGCCCGGGAGCACCTCGCCCGAGCCCGCGAACACCTGGTGCGGCTACCGGACGACCCGTACGGCGAGAGCATCCGCGCCGCGGTCCGGGACTTCGTCGCGGACGACCCGAGCGACCGTCGGCGGTAACGGTCGGTCGGGTCACCGGTCCTGGCGAGCGACGCCGGTGCGGTACTCCTGCGGCGAACGTCCGTAGTGGGC
>NZ_JBEYSL010000710.1:0-2610 GCF_040642735.1 Micromonospora sp. NPDC047753
GGGCAGATCAGCGTCTCGTACCGCCCCGGGCCGAGCGTGGCCCGTCCGTTGGCGACGGACCCCACACCGGTCAGTCGACCAGGGCGGCGTAGACGAGCTGGCGAAGCTGGGAGCGGAGCGGGTAGGTGCTCGACGGCATCAGCTGCGTGAACAGCAGCGCGGTGATCTCCTCGGCCGGGTCGACCCAGAACGCGGTGCTGGCCACCCCACCCCAGTAGTACTCGCCGACGCTGCTGGGCACCCGGCTGGGGACCGGGTCGTCGACCACCGCGAAGCCGAGACCGAAGCCGATCCCGTCCAGTGTGGTCTCCGCGAAGCCGCCGGTGGACAGGGTGCCCAGATCCCGACCGCCGGGCAGGTGGTTGCGGGTCATGAACCACACCGTGCGCGGCCCGAGCAGCCGGACGCCGTCAAGCTCGCCGCCGCGCAGCAGCAACTGCGTGAACCGGTGGTAGTCGGCGGCGCTGGAGATCAGGCCGCCACCGCCGGAAAGCAGCGCCGGCTTGCTGAACGCGAGCGACCCCAGGCTGTCGTAGCGGACGGCCCGACCGCTGCGTGGTTCCGGTACGTAGAGCGCGGCCAGCCGGTCGGCCTCGTCGCCCTCCACCCACCAGCGGGTGTCGGTCATGCCCAGTGGGCCGAAGATCCGGTCGGCGAAGAACGCGTCGAGGCTCTGCCCGGAGATCACCTCGACGAGTCGGCCGAGCACGTCGGTGGCGACGGAGTAGCCCCACGCCGAGCCGGGCTGGAACAGCAGCGGCAGCTCGCCGAAGGCCGCGCAGGCCTCGGCCAGGTCGACGTCCGCGGGCGGGTACAGGTCGTAGCCGGCGGCCCGGTAGAGCCCGTCGACCACCGAGGTCTGCATGAAGCCGTACGTCAGGCCGGCCGTGTGGGTGAGCAGGTGCCAGACCCGGATCGGCTCGACCGCCGGCACCGTGTACGGCTTGAGCGCCGACCCCTTGGAGTAGACCCGCAGGTCGGCGAACTCGGGGAGCCAGCGGCTGATCTCGTCGGTCAGCTCGAACCGGCCCTCCTCCCACAGCATCATCGCCGCGACCGAGGTGACCGGCTTGGTCATCGAGTAGATCCGCCACAGCGTGTCGGCCTCGACCGGTGCGCCCGACTCGCGGTCGCGCAGCCCGTACGTCGAGGAGTGCGCCACCTCGCCGCGCCGGGTGACCACCACCTGCCAGCCGGCCAGCCGGCCGTCGTCGACGTACCGGCCGAAGTGCTCGTCGATCCGCGCCAGCCGCGCCGTGTCGAAACCGATCTGATCCGGGTCCTTGCTCCGAGCCACACTCACGCCGCCGAACCTACTCGCCGGTACACCGGTGCGGGAAAGGGGCCGGCACCGGCCCCGCCGGCGATCGGCTGTCGGTCGCGCCCACTAGCCTGGCCGGATGCCGGAGTTGACCGAGGACGTGACGTTCCGCAACGAGGACTGGTACGGCGAGGAGCTGACCGACCGGCACTTCGTGGGTTGCGAGTTCTTCGGGGTGGACCTGACCGAGGCGGTGAGCAGGGGTGCGGTCTTCACCGGGTGCACGTTCGGCAACGTGGCGTTCAACGCCTCCCGACATGTCGACTCCGCCTTCACCCGTTGCGTGTTCCGGCGGTGCAATTTCTTCGAGGCCGAGTTCACCGGCTGCAAGCTGGTCGGCAGCACCTTCAGCGAGTGCGATCTGCGTCCCTTGACGGTGGACGGCGGTGACTGGTCCTTCGTCGCGTTGCCCGGCGCCGACCTGCGTGGCGTCCGGCTGACCGGGGTGCGCATGCGCGAGGTGGACCTCACCAGGGCCAACCTCACCGGTGCTACGGTCACCGGTGTCGATCTTTCCGGGGCGCAGCTGACCAACGTCCGGCTCGGTGGCGCCGACCTGCGGGGCAGCGATCTCACCGCGCTGGACCCGACGGTCGTCGAACGGGCCGGTGCCGTGATCGACGTCGAGCAGGCAGTGGTCGTCGCGCAACTGCTCGGCTTCCGGATCGGCTGACCCGGAAAGGGCTTCTGGTCTGCCCAGGTGTCCGTCCGGGGCGGCCGGGTTGTCCGGCAGCGTCCCATTGTGGGCTGGACACGTCCGGCAGTCCGGATCTAGCGTGTCGTCCACGCCCCGGGTAAACGTGAAACTGCCCACAGTGGTTGGTGTGGTCCTCGGCGGTCCAAAACGGCCGGGCGGCGGAGTTGGAGGGGTCGGTGGCGGACGAAGACCGCACGCGGGCTGGTTCGAGGGCTGGCGACACGCCGTCGAAGCACCGTCCGCGTGCCATTACCGCCGGGAAGACCCGCAGTGTGTTGCGCCGCGCCCGACAGCGGCGGCGCTGGGCGGCGGAGGGAGCGGCCGTACTCGTCTGCCTGGTGGTGTTGATCTCGTATCTCGCCACCCGGTCCGGTCCGGCGCCGGACGACGACCAGGCGGGTCCGGGCGGCGTTTCCGCCCGTTCCACTGGTTTCCCGGCCGCCGAGGGGCGCACCGGCGAGGCGGGTCCGGCGACGCCCGGCCTGCGTCCGCGCCAGCCCCGAGGCGTACCCGGTGGTGCGCCGCATCCTCTCCACCACCGGGCAGGACCTGCGCTCGGTGATCGGCAAGAGCGGCATCCTGCGCGGGCTGC
>NZ_JBEYSL010000711.1:0-2598 GCF_040642735.1 Micromonospora sp. NPDC047753
CCGGCCGGTCTGCTGGACCGGGCCAGCGGGCTCACCCCGGGCATCGAGTCGCCCACAGTGTCGCCGCTGCACCGCGAGGGCTGGGTGGCGGTGCAGGCCATGGTGCTCCGCGACGACGTGCACCGCATCATGGACGAGCTGTACGAACTGGGCGCCCGCGCCATCCTCGTCACCAACATCCACGCCTGCCGCCTCTAACCCCCCTCGCCCCGCCACCACCCCGCTGGCCCCGCCACCCCGCTCGCGTCGATCATGGAGTTATGGTGGCCGTTTCAGCCGCCTTCGTTCCTTACGTCCACCACCACAACTCCATGATCGACGCGGCGACGGGTGTGCTGGGGCTGCTGGACGCGGAAGATCGTGCTCGATCATTGACGTAGCGGCCTCGATCTCGACGGAGGCCACTGGATCCTGGATCGAGCACGATCTTGAGGTGGCTGGCCGTCCTGGGCTCGGGGTGGTGGCTCGGCGGGTGGTGCGTTCGATGACCGAGCGCGGATGGCAGACTGGTGGGGTGAGTGAAACCGAACTGGTCCGCCTGAAGCCCCGCCGCATCCGGGTGGTCTGCTGGTCGGCGGCGGCCGCTCTGGTGGTGGTGTTCGCTCTGGTCGCTACCTCGCTGAGTGGCCCGACCGGCGATGGTTACGGCAGCTTCCAGCGCGGCGACCAGATCGCCATGATCGGCCTGGGCATCTTCGGTGCGCTCGGCTTCCTGCTGTTCACCCGTCCCCGGGTGGAGGCCGACGCCCGGAGCATTCGGGTCCGTAACGTCATCAGCTCCTACGAGCTGCCCTGGGAGGTTGTCCGGGGCGTCCGCTTCGACCGGGGCGCGCCGTGGGCCAGCCTGGAGCTGCACGATGACGACCTGCTGCCGATGGTCGCGTTGCAGGCCGCCGACAAGGAGCTGGCTGTCGACGGGGTCCGCGCGCTGCGCCGGCTGCACGAGGCCCACCAGGCTCGCCTCGCCGAACGCGCCGTCGGCCGCTGACCCCGGCCTAACCGCCCACTAGCCGGTTCGCGCCCTAACCGCCCACTAGCCGGTTCGCGCCCTAACCGCCCGCCGTCGGTTGGCGCCCTAACCGCCCGCCGTCGGTTGGGCCCTAACCGCCCACTGCCGGTTCGCGGCCGACCGCCCGCGCCGGTTTGCGGCTGGAACCGCCTGCCGTCGACCTCGCGTCGCCGACCAACGGTCAGGCCTGCCGCGCACACCTCGCCAAGATCTGGACAACTTCCCTGAAACTGCTGCCTCCCGGCGCCCTGAGGCAGCAGTTTCAGGGAAAATGCGCGGATCTTGAAGCGGCGCCAAGCGCGCCAGGGCTGCGCGGCGCCAAGCGCGCCAGGGCGGCGCGGCGCAATGGTCGGCCGCGCTCGTGACTCGCCGCAGGTCGTGCCCGGTTTGGGGGTCGCCGGGGCGCCGGTGTAGTGTTGTCGAGTCGACCAGGCTGTCTCCGCGTGCGAGCAGGCAGCCTTGAAAGCGGAGCGCCTGCTCCCACCCGAGTCGCCGCTACGGTGGCCGGGTCCGGTCACCGGTTCCGGGCATGTCCCGGCGCCGGATGCGCGATCCTTGTGATCGTGCTGACCGGTCGAGCGGGCCCTGGCATGCGCCGGGGCCTTCTGCTTTTCGGGTCGGTTCCCTCCCGGGAGCCGCAGCGGTCGGCGACAGAGCAGAAACGACTCGAGGAGGCCCCATCAGCGTCGAACCACGCGTGAACGAGCAGATCCGGGCACGTGAGGTCCGACTGGTCGGCCCAGAGGGTGAGCAGGTGGGCATCGTCCCGCTGGAGCGCGCTCTTCAGCTGGCCGCGGACGTCGATCTGGACCTGGTCGAGGTTGCGCCGATGGCGCGCCCGCCGGTGTGCAAGCTCATGGACTTCGGCAAGTTCAAGTACGAGAGCGCACTCAAGGCGCGCGAAGCGCGGCGTAACCAGCAGCAGACCGTCATCAAGGAAATGAAGCTTCGGCCGAAGATCGACCCGCACGACTACGAGACCAAGAAGGGTCACGTGGTGCGGTTCCTCAAGGCGGGCGACAAGGTCAAGGTGACGATCATGTTCCGCGGTCGCGAGCAGAGTCGTCCGGAGCTGGGTTACCGGCTTCTGCGTCGACTCGAATCCGAGATCACGGAACTGGGATACGTCGAGGCCGCTCCGAAGCAGGACGGCCGAAACATGATCATGGTTCTCGCTCCGCATCGGGCCGTCAAGGCCTCCGCGGTCGCCGCTACGGCGTCCCGCGGTGGACCTCGGGACCGGGCAGCGGACGAGTCCGCCGCTCCGGAAGCCGATGAGACCGCAGCGGTCAGCGAGACCGCAGCAGCCGGTGACACCGGCCTCGCCGCCGACACCAGCGGCGAGTAACAGGGGAGAGACGTTCCACATGCCGAAGATGAAGAGCCACACGGGTATGGGTAAGCGGGTCAAGGTGACCGGCAAGGGCAAGATCGTTGCCCAGCAGGCCGGCCTCCGCCACAACCTGGAGAAGAAGCCCTCCACCCAGACCCGCCGGCTGACCGGCACGGTCGTGCTGGCCAAGGCCGACGTCAAGCGCATCAAGAAGCTGCTCGGCCGCTGACGCGCGCCACCTTTACGTAATTAGGAG
>NZ_JBEYSL010000712.1:0-2595 GCF_040642735.1 Micromonospora sp. NPDC047753
GCCGAAGAAGTACCAGGACATCTACCCGGTCAACTTCGACAACGACCCGGAGGGCATCCGGGCCGAGGTGCTGCGGGTGGTGCTGCACTGGGTCGGCGAGGGCATCCGGATCTTCCGGGTGGACAACCCGCACACCAAGCCGTTCGACTTCTGGCACTGGCTGATCGCCGAGGTGAAGGCGGTCGACGAGGACGTGCTGTTCCTGGCCGAGGCGTTCACCCGGCCGGCGATCATGCACGGCCTCGGCAAGGTCGGCTTCACTCAGTCGTACACCTATTTCACCTGGCGCACGACGGCCGCCGAGATGCGGGCGTACTGCGAGGAGTTGATCGAGGCGGCCGACTACATGCGGCCGAACTTCTGGCCGAACACCCCGGACATCCTGCACGAGTCGTTGCAGCACGGCGGCCCGCCGATGTTCAAGATCCGAGCGGTGCTGGCCGCGCTGCTCTCCCCCTCCTGGGGCCTGTACGCGGGCTACGAGCTGTTCGAGCACGTGGCCCGGCCGGGTGCCGAGGAGTACCTGGACAACGAGAAGTACGAGCTGCGGCCCCGGGACTGGGCCGCAGCGGAGGCGCAGGGCCGTTCGCTGGCACCGTTCCTGACCACCCTCAACCGGGTACGCCGGGACAACCCGGCCCTGCACCAGCTCCGCAACCTGCGCTTCCACGAGATCGACAACCCGGCGCTGCTCTGCTGGTCGAAGCACGACCCGGAGACCGGCAACACGGTCATCGTGATCTGCTCGTTCGACCCGCGCGCCGTGCAGTGGGGCAACACGACGCTCGACATGCCGGCGCTCGGTTTCGACTGGCATGAGCGGTTCACCGTGTACGACGAGCTGACCGGCACGAGTTACGACTGGGGTCAGCGCAACGCGGTACGCCTCGACCCGTACCTGCAACCCGCTCACGTGCTGACAGTGCGCCGCCCGGTCGCACCCGCCGCGCCGGATCCCGCCGGCGTCGAACCGGCGGATCTCACCGTCGCCGACGTCCCGGCGGAGCTGTCCGGCGGCACCGCGCCGACCGCACCCGTGCCAACTCCGCCCCGCCGGTCGGGCCCTGTTCCGACCCCTCCGCGCCGGTCGCCCGCCCGCCCGTCCCGTTCCGCGCCGACCGCTCCCGCTCCGAAGGACGACCGATGGACCAGCTGATCTCCGGCGCGACGCACGACCCGCACGCGCTGCTCGGCGCGCACCCCGCCGACGGCTCGACGACGATCCGCACGATGCGCCGGGGCGCCGGCGACGTCGCGCTGCTCGTCGGCGACGAGCGGCACCCGATGAAGCGGGTGCACGACGTGGGCGTCTTCGAGGCGCAGGTCGACGGCACGGTGCTCGACTACCGGGTGGAGGTCGACGGGACCGCCCACGACGACCCGTACCGCTACCCGCCGACCCTCGGTGAGCTTGACCTGCACCTGATCCGCGAGGGCCGGCACGAGCGACTGTGGGAGGCGCTCGGCGCCCGGGTCTTCGACGAGGGCGTGGCGTTCAGCGTCTGGGCACCCAACGCCGGTGGGGTGAGGGTGATCGGCGACTTCACCGGCTGGGGCCCCGACGACGGCTGGCCGATGCGGTCGCTCGGCTCCAGCGGGGTGTGGGAGCTGTTCGTCCCCAACGCTCGGGTCGGGGCTCGCTACAAGTACCGGGTGCTGGGCGCCGACGGGCAGTGGCGGGACAAGGCCGACCCCCTCGCGGCATACGCCGAGGTGCCGCCGGCCACCGCCTCGGTGGTGCACCACTCGACGTACCGGTGGAACGACGCGGACTGGCTGGCCCGGCGGGCCGAGCGGCAGCCGCACCAGGAACCGATGAGCGTCTACGAGGTGCACCTAGGCTCGTGGCGGCCCGGCCTGGGCTACCGCGAGTTGGCCGAGCAGCTCACCGCGTACGTCACCGAGCTGGGCTTCACGCACGTGGAGTTCCTGCCCGTGATGGAGCACCCGTTCGGCGGCTCCTGGGGCTACCAGGTGACCGGCTACTACGCGCCGACCTCCCGGTTCGGCGACCCGGACGAGTTCCGGTACCTGGTGGACCGGCTGCACGAGGCCGGCATCGGCGTACTCCTGGACTGGGTGCCCGCGCACTTCCCGAAGGACGAGTGGGCCCTCGCGCGGTTCGACGGCACCCCGCTCTACGAGCACCCCGACCCGCGGCGCGGCGAGCACCCCGACTGGGGCACGTACGTCTTCGACTTCGGCCGCAACGAGGTCCGCAACTTCCTGGTCGCCAACGCGCTCTACTGGTGCGACCAGTTCCACGTCGACGGGCTGCGGGTCGACGCGGTCGCCTCCATGCTCTACCTGGACTACTCCCGCAACCACGGCGAGTGGGCCCCCAACAAGTACGGCGGCCGGGAGAACCTGGAGGCCATCGCGTTCATGCAGGAGGTGAACGCGACGGTCTACAAGCACCACGCCGGGGTCGTCATGATCGCCGAAGAGTCAACCGCCTGGCCGGGGGTCACCCGCCCCACCGCCGAGGGCGGGCTGGGCTTCGGGTTCAAGTGGAACATGGGCTGGATGCACCACCAGTCACCGGCGGCCTGAGCGCGAAGCGAACGACGGAGTCACCGAACGGGTGCGGGACGC
>NZ_JBEYSL010000713.1:0-2580 GCF_040642735.1 Micromonospora sp. NPDC047753
CGGCCAACCCGACCAGGCGAGGGAAGCCGTCGGTCTCCTCGGTCACCCACTGCGCGGCCCACACGCACTCCGCCACCTCGGGCCCGTCATCGGTGGGCACCAGCACCCGGTCGCCCACCTGCGGACGCAACTCGCCCGGGTCGAGGTAGTAGAGCCGCCCGTACCGGTTGAAGCTGACCGCGCAGAGCATGCCCATCCCCCCACCCTACGACGGGTCACGGCGCAAGGCGCACCGGCCGGCTACGCCCCGCTGCCATTCATGACCGTCGACTCGACCTATTGCCTGGCGTCCCGTCGTGCCATTGCTGCTCGCCCGGACGGTTGAATCCGGGGCCGGGCAGGAGACAAGACGTGCCTCGGCGGCGTTGAGTGGAGGCAGACCTGCGGGGGGTGCAGGGGGAAGACCACGGCGTCGCCGTGGGCGCCGGCTTCAGGTCAGGCGCCCGCGAGCGACGCCGTGGCCTGTCCGAGGCAGAACGGTCACGGTCGGAGGCCGAGAGGCGGAGCGACGCAACCACGGCCGGAAGACCGAATGGCGGGGCGACGCGGCCACGGCCGGAGGGCCGGGCTCAGCTACCAGCCGACCCGGGTGGGCTGGTCGTAGTGGGGACGCCCGTCCGTTGGCGGACGCCACGCGGTCTCGGCCAGGCTCGGCCCCCACTGACGCAGCAGCGTCTCCGCACCGTCGTACGCGACGCAGAGCACCGCCAGCACCCGCGCGGCGATCTCGGCGGCGTCGGCCACACCGGGCCCGACCGGCCCGGGGCGGGTCGACGCACCGGTGGCGGTGGCGGCGACCACGGCGACCGCTTCGGCCGAGCGGAGCACGTCGGCCAACGTGCGGGCCAGCGCGAGTCGGCTGCCCTCCACCCAGTCGGCGAGGGCGTCGGCGTAACCGGCGGTGGATTCGAGTCGCCCGACCAGGCTGTCCGGCCCCTCGTCGAGGTGGCGCAGCAGCGCCGCCCGCTGTTGCCCGTACGCCGTGGCGGCCGGACCGGACCAGAGCACCGGGTCGGTGAGCGCGGCGGAGACGTCGTCGTACCCCCGGACGAGCCGGCGCACCGCGTGGCCGGCACTGGCGAGCGGCACGGGGTGCAGGTCGAGGAAGCCGCGGACCGCGTCGCCCGGCAGCACCTGCATGCGGCGCAGGAGCGGCCAGACCCGGTGCCCCTCGGGGACACCGGCCGCGATCAGTCTGTCCACCCGGCGGAGCAGGTCGAGGCCGGGCTCGGCGAGCCGGTCCAGCGCGTCCATCACGGTTCCCCGGTGAGCCGGCGGCGGGCCGCCCGGTCGACCTCGGCGTAGCGGTCGGCGGCCTCCCGCACGGCAGCCGCGGCGGCGGCCAGTCGACCGGCCGCTGCGCGGGCCTCCCGGGCCCGGTCGTCGGTGGCGGTGGTCCACTGCCGGTGCAGCGCCCGACCGATCTCGCCCGGGCGGCCCGGTGCGTCGGCGCCGAACGCGGCCTGGGCCGGATCGCTGGCGGTGACGGTGTGCGAAACGACGGTGAGCGTGGCGCTCGCCTCGTCCAGTCGGGCGGAGAGCGCGCGCAGTGTGTCCATCTCAGGCCCCCGCGAGCGGTCGGTAGGCGGCGAACGTCTCGTTGTGCAGCTTTTCCCGGGCCCATTCGGCGGCGTCGGCCGCCGCGGTGACCGCAGCCTGAACGGAACCGGCAACATCGCGCGGGCTGCGGCTGTGCAGCGGCCCGAGGAACCGGACGTCGGTGATCCGTCCACCGGCGGTGACCACCACCTCGACCAGGCCGTCCGGCGAGCGGACAGTCACTTCGACGGTCGACACCGCCTGGTCGAACTCGGCCTGGAGGGACTCGATCCGGCGGTAGCGTCGCACCGCTTCCTCGATCCAGGCCTCGTCGATCTCCCCCCGCGGCATCGGCCGACTCCTCCCGGGTGATTCATCACTCAGTGTGGTGCCACCGTCACCACGGCACAGGGACCGTACCGCACCGCAATCGGGCCTGTCGATGCCTGTGGACAACGGCCGGGAAGTGCGGGTCAGCCCTTCCAGAGGGCGAGCATCATCGCCTCGACCGCGATCCGCGGCTTGACGTTCGCCTCGATCGCCGCACGGCAGGCGAGCACGGCCTCCAGCCGGCGCAGCGCCCCGTCGGCGTCCCACTTCTGCGCGCCAGCACCGGCGAGCGCGGCCGTGTCGGTGTGCACCGGGGCGACGGGTGCGCGCAGCGCCATGGTGAGCGCGTCCCGGTAGAAGCCCGCGAGGTCGACCAGCGCCCGGTCCAGTGCGTCCCGCTGGGCCCGGGTGGCCCGGGACTTCTGCCGCTTCTCCAGCTCCTTGAGCTGCCCGGCAGCGCCTCGCAGGGCGCCGGCCGCGCCCCGGCCGGTGCCGCCCGCGCCGAGCGCGGTCTCCAGTGCCGCCCGCTCGGTCGTGTCGGCCTCGGTGACCGACGCCTCGGCCTCCGCTTCGGCGGCCTCGATCAGTGCGGACGCCGCGTCGAACGCCGCGCCGACACCGGTCAACCGGCGGGGCACCGCGAGCACCGCCTCGCGTCGTTTGCGGGCCTCCGGGTCGCGGGCCAGTCGGCGGGCCCGGCCCACGTGACCC
>NZ_JBEYSL010000714.1:0-2578 GCF_040642735.1 Micromonospora sp. NPDC047753
GCCTGCCGGTGACCGAGCGGGCCCGTGGCTGGATGTACGACTTCGCCCCGGGCACGGAGTGGCCAGAGGTGGACGTGCACGAGGGCGAGGAACGCTACTACGTGGTGTCGGGTGAGTTCATCGATCGAGGCCACCGTCTGGGCCCGGGCAGTTACGTGGTGTTTGCTCCGGGCAGCACGCACCGCCCGCGCACCGAGACCGGCGCACGCATGATCGGCATCAGCATCGTCGCGAGGTAGCCGGCAATTCCGAACACGCCGTCGGAGAGCGGGCTCGTGATCTGCGGGCGACTCAAGGGTGGAAGACCGGCCCGCATCGGGTCGAGACGATCCACAGTGTCAGCCAGGGCTCCTTCAATCCGCACGTGCAACTTGATACGTCCAACAACCTCCAAGCTAGGAGCGGTAGATGAGGAAGACCCTGGCTCTGGTCATAGCGACGGTGGTTCTGGCCGGGGCAGTGTCCACCAGCGGCGCTGCGCAGGCGGCACCCGACCCGGACATCGCGCGAGCCGCCAGCCGTGCCATTGGCACCGCTCCAGCGCCGCACACCCCCGAGCCGGACCCGATCACCCCGCCGGTCCCGAGGCCCAAGCCGTTCGAGGAGGCCCCGCCCAGCATCGCGCCGCACAAGGCAGTCACTCCGCCCGACTTCGGACCGAACGAACGGATCCTCTCGGCGTACCACCGGGGCAAGCTCTCCCGGGACGACGCGGTGCGGTACGGACTCACCGCGCTTCGCTCACCCCGGGCGGTACCCGCCCACCTACGGCAGACCGGTGCCATCCGCGACCCGCAGCGGTACCTGACCTACCTCTCGATGCTGGCCGCGAGCGTTGAGCCCGAGGCGGCGAGGATGATCGCGCCGGACGTCGCCGCGCCGGCTGCCGCCCCTGCGGCGGCCGGCTACGACGACTGCGCCGCCGACCCGTTCGACTATCTCGGTGTCACCTACCGCTGCCGGGCAACCGCCGGCGAGTTCCTCATCCTGTTCAACATCGCCGGAGCAGGCCGACCGGGCATTCCGGCGGACTACCATTCCAACGGCCGGGCCAAGGCCGTCCAGCACCTACTGAATTCGCTCGCGATCGCTGTCGACGAGTACCGCGAGATGGGTTACCCGCTGCCGGTGCGCGACGGCAAGCCGTGGGTGTTGGTCTACGGCGTTGACGAGATCCCTGCCGTCGGCGGTGTCGGGTTGGAGATTGACGCGCCTTTCGTGTTGCCGTTCGGGCTCAATCAGCAGGCCACCATCCTGGTGCCGAACGGGCAGACCGACTGGGACTACCTGCCCCGGCATGAGCTGTTCCACGTCATGCAGTACCAGTACTGGGACAAGTCTGACGTCAGTCTCGATTTCCTCGCCACCCTCGTGCGCGGTAAGGAGTTCGGTTCGATGAACTGGTGGATGGAGGCCACCGCCGAGTGGGCCGCCCACCAGACCTACGTCCGGGAGCCGTACCTGCCCATCCCAGGCGAGGAAGAGCTGTATGCGCGCAACGTCTACGACGTGCTCAGCATGCCGGGCTCAGCGCTCAACTCGTGGGGCGGTTTGAGTCGCGGCCCGCAGTACGGCGCGTTCCTGCTGCCCACCTATCTCACGGAGCAGGTCGACCCGAGTTTCGTGCGGCGCACCTGGGAGAGCGTTCGGGATCACGATCATCTGCCGATCGAGGCGATCCGGCATGTCGCGCAGGGTTACGGCCTGAACTTCAAGGACATGTTGCTGGGCTATCACATCGCCAACTATCGGCTGGCCAAGGCGAACGCCGCCCCCGCCCCAACGGTGGACGCGTGGCGCAGCTATGGCTACACCGACGCTGACACGAGACTGTGGCGCGTCAACCTCAGCGCCCTGAACGGGACGAGCAGCGACGTCCTCGGCGGCGCGAGACCCGCTCGCAAGAGTCACGCGACATCCGCTGGTACGCGTGTGGAGTATCAGGACATCCTGCGTAAGGGTGGTGCCGTCTATCACGACTTCCGGGCGGTGAAGAACTCCGGTGACCCGTCCTGTGGGTACTGCTCGACGCTGCTGATCGATACGAGCAAGGACACCAACCGCAGCTCCGCGGTCATCATCTGGTCACCGACCGGCAGCACCGGCACGCTGGCGGAGTACCCGAGCATCCAGACCGTGCTCTACCCCGACGCCGGTGGCCTGATCACGGTACCCAACTTTGTCTTTCCCATGGTCGCTACCCTGGTGAGCACCTGGACCGAACTGGACATCCACTCCGCCGACGCGGACAGCAGCCCGAGGACGTTCTCCACCCACGTGGAAAGCGTGCTGCCACTCACCGGCCGCTCGTGCGTGCTGCGCCCGCTGTCGGTGCGCAGCGTGGAGACCACCGTCGAGCCGGAGGGCACGTTCAACCGGTACGCCGCCAGCACGCGCGACGGCTGGACCGGCGGTGACTCCACGTACTCGGTGAAGCTGCCCGACGGTCAGATCGTCTGGCTGTTCTCCGACACCTGGATGGGACCGCTCAACGGCGACGGCACCCGCCCGGTCAGCGCACCGCTGGTGAACAACACATTCGTGGTGCAGAGCGGCGGGACCCTGACCACCTACCAGG
>NZ_JBEYSL010000715.1:0-2569 GCF_040642735.1 Micromonospora sp. NPDC047753
GATCCAGAACTTCGTCACCAAGAAGGTCGACGGCATCGTCTACGCGGCGACCGACTCCAGCGCGAACTGGCGTACCGAATCCTGGTCGGCCAGGTCCAGCGCGCGGACGGTGACCCGCTCCGCGCCGATGCTGGCCGCGATGTCGCCGGCGGCCTGCTCACCCGCCGCGACCCGGCGGACCCCGAGCACGACCTCGGCGCCGGCAGCGGCGAGCGAACGGGCCGTCTCGATGCCGATGCCGGCGGCACCTCCGGTGATGATGGCCCGCTTGCCGCTGAGGTCCACCCCGGCGATGACCTCGTCGGCGGTGGAGGCGAAACCGAAGGGGGTCGTGATGCGCTCTGTCATTGCTGTCCCGTCTCTCGATCACGCTTACTCCGACACTGTCACCCGGGCCTCAGGCGTTAGCCGGTTCCCTGTTTTTCCTGGTAGTGGCAGGACCAGGATGGGCGGTCGGTGGCGGCTCCTACGATGGGCGGGTGAGCGCGGCCGGCCCGCTGGGCGAATACCTGCGTGCCCGGCGTGAGCTGATCAGGCCGGGTGACGTCGGCTTGCCCGCGCACGGCCGTCGGCGGGTCCCCGGCCTGCGGCGCGAGGAGGCCGCCCTGCTCGCCGGCATCAGCGCCGACTACTACCTGCGGTTGGAGCAGGGGCGTGACCGGCACCCGTCGACGCAGGTGGTCGAGGCGCTGGCCCGCGCGTTGAGGCTGGACGCGGACGCGGCGGCACACCTGCACGCCCTGGCCCGGCCGGTGCCGGCCCGCCGGGCGGCGCGACCCTCGGAGCGGGTGCCGGTGGGCATCCGGCAGTTGGTCGGTTCGTGGGCCGAGACACCCGCCTTCGTGCACGGTCGACACCTGGACGTGCTCTTCGCCAACCCCGCCGCGACCGCGCTGGCGCCGATCTTCACCGCCGGGGTGAATCTCCTGCGCGCGGTCTTCCTGGACCCGAGCGTGCCGGCGCTCTACCCGGCTCTGACGGCTGTCGCGGCCAACGCGGTGGCCGGCCTGCGCGCACAGGTCGGCCCCGAGGTGGACGACCCCCACCTCATCGAGCTGGTGCGGGAGCTGACGGCCGGCAGCGAACGGTTTCGACGGTTGTGGGCCCGGCACGACGTCACGGCCCGCGCCGGCGGCGGGGTGCGGGTGTTCCAGCACCCGGAGGTGGGCGAGTTGGCGCTGCGCTACGAGAAGCTCACGATCAACGGCACCACCCAGTCGCTGGTGGTCTATCACGCCGAGCCGGGCAGCCCGTCGGCGCGCTCGCTGGCCCGGCTGGCTCGACGGGCAGCACCGCGCTAGCGGCTACCGGTTGGCCGCCCGCTCGGCGACCGCCACCGAGATCCCGTCGAGGACGCGTTGCAGACCGAACTCGAACGCGTACTCCGGGCCGTACGCGGCACCGTGCTGCTGGCCGGCCGCGGTGCCGACCCGGGACGCGGTCGGGTAGGCGTCGGGCTTCAGGAATGTCTCCAGCCAGGGCGCGTGCGACTGCCACCACTGGCCATCGGTCATGCCGGTCTCGCGCTCCAGGTCGACCACCTCGGAGGCGGCCCGGGCGGCGCTCTTCACGTGACCCAGCACGAGGGTGAGCACGGCGTCGACCTCGACGTCGGTGAGCCCGATGTCGACGATGGCGCTCAGCTCGTAGTCGTACTTGGCCATCAGGTGCGGACCGAGCACCGGTCGGGCCGTCTCGGCCCTCAGCATCCAGGGATGGCGCTGGTAGAGCGCCAGATTGTCGCGGGCGATCCGCTCCAACCGCGTACGCCAGTCACCCTCGACGGCGGGGCGTGACATCTCGCCGTACGCGGTGTCGATCATGACGGCGACGAGTTCGGCCTTGCCCGGCACGTAGGTGTAGACCGACATCGTGCCGACCCCCAGCGCCTCACCGACCCGGCGCATGGTCAGCGCGTCGAGACCCTCGGCGTCGGCGATGTCGATCGCGACCCGGACGATCCGACCGACGCTGAGCGCCGGACCCGCGCTGCGGCTGGTCGGCTCCCGGGTGCGCCAGAGAAGGGCCAGGCTGCGGGCCGGGTCCGCGGTCGCCTTGCGCTCACTCGCCATGGTGCGGCCATCCTAACAACGAGACCGTACGTCGTACGCGGCCGCGCCGACCCTGCTCCGGGGGTGCCGCGCGGTGTCAGAGCGCCTCGCGGTCGTCGGAGAGCGTCGGGCCGGCCGCGGCGGGCACCAGGTGTCGGACCTCCGGTTCCCCGTCGGTCAGCTCCCGGGCCCGTTGCTCGGCCGCGCGGTCCTCGCCTGTCAACCGGCCGCCGTGCTGGCGCAGATGCTCGTCCCAGGACGGCACCAGGTACACCTCGACGAACCGGTCCACCGTCTCGGCCGGGCGGAACAGCCCCCACCGCATCGCGCCGGTCCGCTGCCGAGCGCCACGCACCAGGTCCATCGCCGCCAGGAACGGTTGGGTCCGCTCCGGCCGGACCGTGTACTGCACCGTCACCAGCACCGGTCCCACCCTCGGGTCCGGCTCCCGCGCCAGGTGCGGTTGCGGCCAGTATGCGGCCGGTTCCCGGTTGACCGAGCGCAGGTCCGGCAACGGC
>NZ_JBEYSL010000716.1:0-2568 GCF_040642735.1 Micromonospora sp. NPDC047753
GCGCGCGACGCCGGGTTCGAGCACGTCAACCTGGACCTGATCTACGGCACCCCGGGGGAGCGTCCCGAGGACTTCGCCGCCTCGCTGGAGCAGGTGGCGCCGTTGACGAAGTCGCCGAACTGGGCCTCCCAGGCGACGAGGGCGTTGATGTTCTCCACCGAGTAGCCGTACTCGAAGCCCATCGCCGCGTACTCGCTGAGCAGCGAGTCGTGCACGAAGAACCGGGAGCGGTCGCCATCGCCGGTGAGCGACTTCAGCGGCAGGTAGTCGTCGCCGGTGCGGGAGTCGACCACCGAGGCGTGCCGCTGCACGAACGTGCCGCGGCGGGAGTCCTGCCCGGCGAGCCGGACGGTGACCCCGTCGTGCAGCAGCGCCCCGAGCGCGATGATCTCGCCGAAGCCCCAGTCGATGTTGCCCTCGACGGACATCTTGGCCCGCCGGTCCAGCAGCTGCTGGATCCGCTTGTGCGGGGTGAAGCCCTCCGGCAGGTTGATGTGCGCCTCGCCGATGGCCTTGACCACTGACGCGTCGGTGGCGGTGTCGACCTGCGGCTCCGGCTCCTCCTCGCGGCGCGGCCGGTTGAGCTGGCGCGGTGCCGAGGCGGCGTCCCGGGTGGCCTTGAAGACCTTCTCCAGCTGCGCCTGGTAGTCGCGCAGCAGCTCCTCCGCGTCCTCCACGGTGATGTCACCGCGACCGATGAGCTCCTCGGTGTAGAGCTTGCGGACCGAGCGCTTCGAATCAATGATCTTGTACATCTGTGGGTTGGACATCGACGGGTCGTCGCCCTCGTTGTGCCCGCGCCGGCGGTAGCAGACCATGTCGATCACGACGTCCTTGTTGAACGTCTGCCGGTATTCGAATGCCAGCCGGGCCACCCGGACCACTGCCTCCGGGTCGTCGCCGTTGACGTGGAAGATCGGCGCCTGGATCATCCGGGCCACGTCGGTGCTGTAGAGGCTGGACCGGCTGTATTCCGGCGCGGTGGTGAAGCCGACCTGGTTGTTCACCACGACGTGCACGGTGCCGCCGGTGCGGTAGCCGCGCAGCTGGGACAGGTTGAGCGTCTCGGCGACCACGCCCTGCCCGGCGAAGGCGGCGTCACCGTGCACCGCCAGCGGCAGCACGGTGTAGCCCTCCAGCTTGAGGTCGATCCGGTCCTGCTTGGCCCGGACGATGCCCTCCAGCACCGGGTCGACGGCCTCCAGGTGCGACGGGTTGGCCACCACCGACACCTTGACCGCGTGCTCACCGTCCGGGGTGGTGAACTTGCCGTTCTGACCCAGGTGGTACTTCACGTCGCCGGAGCCCTGCGTCGAGCGCGGGTCCAGGTGACCCTCGAACTCCGAGAAGATCTTCTCGTACGGCTTGCCGACGATGTTGGCCAGCACGTTGAGACGACCCCGGTGGGCCATGCCGATGACGACCTCGTCCAGCCCGTTCTCGGCGGAGGATTCCAGCACCTCGCCGAGCAGCGGGATCAGCGACTCGCCGCCCTCCAGCGAGAAGCGCTTCTGGCCGACGTACTTCGTCTGCAGGAAGGTCTCGAACGCCTCGGCGGCGTTGAGCCGGTTGAGCACGTGCTTCTGCTCGTCGGCGGACGGCTTCTCGTACCTGCGCTCGATCCGTTCCTGGACCCAGCGACGCTCCTCCGGGTCCTGGATGTGCATGTACTCGATGCCGACGCGGCGGCAGTACGAGTCGCGCAGCACGCCGAGGATCTCGCGCAGCTTCATTCGCTGCCGGCCGGCGAAGCCGTTGACCGGGAACTCGCGGTCCAGGTCCCACAGGGTGAGCCCGTGCTGGAGGACGTCCAGGTCGGGGTGCTTGCGGATCGTGAATTCCAGCGGGTCGGTGTCGGCCATCAGGTGACCGCGCACCCGGTAGGCATGGATCAGCTCGTGCACCCGGGCGGTCTTGTTGATCTGACCCTCGGAGTTGACAGCGACATCGCGCATCCAGCGCACCGGCTCGTACGGGATGCGCAGCGCGGTGAAGATCTGGTCGTAGAAGCCGTGCTCGCCCAGGATCAGCTCGTGCATCACCTTGAGGAACTCGCCGGACTGCGCGCCCTGGATGATCCGGTGGTCGTACGTGCTGGTCAGCGTGATGATCTTGCTGACCGCCAGCTCGGCGAGGGTGGCCTCGGACATCCCCTGGTAGGGGGCCGGGTACTCCATCGCGCCGACGCCGATGATTGCGCTCTGCCCCTGCATGAGCCGCGGCATCGAGTGCACGGTGCCGATGCCGCCCGGGTTGGTCAGCGAGATGGTGGTGCCGGAGTAGTCCTCCATGGTCAGCTCGTTGCGCCGCGCCCGTCGGACCACGTCCTCGTACGCCTGCCAGAACTGCCGGAAGTCCATCTGCTCGCAGCCCTTGATGGAGGGGACCACCAGGTTGCGGCTGCCGTCCGGCTTGGCGAGGTCGATGCGCCCGGCCGCGCACGCCTGCGGAGCTGGTCGGCACGCTGCGGGAGCGTCGGTGCCGACGACCGGATCTACGGCGTGGACCACGGGGTGAGCTTCCACGTGGAGGACAAGCTGCGCACGGTGCTCTGGGGTTGGGCCGGTA
>NZ_JBEYSL010000717.1:0-2559 GCF_040642735.1 Micromonospora sp. NPDC047753
CGAGGGCGTCCTCGACGGCGGGTCGAAGGTCAGCCGGCGTCCAGTGCGAGTGCGGCACCTCGGTCACCAGCCCGGAGAGCTTCGCCGTCGTGTTGGGCGAGGCCGCCAACGACCGCAGGTCACGGCTCCACTCGGCCATCTCCAGACTGCCGAGCGCGGGCTTGCCGAGGTGGTCGAGGACGAAGCTGACCTCGGGCAGGTCGCGCGTGAGACGCGCGGCCATGGGGAGCTGATGCTGGCGTACCAGCAGGTCGAAGACGAGGCCGGCGGCGCCCACCGCCGCAATCCCCCGACGGACGTCGGGACGGTCCAGGTAGGCCGGGTCGGTCTCGGACTGCACGAGGTGGCGGATGCCGACGAGGCGTTCGCCGCCTCGGGCTGCCCGCAGACCGTCGAGGTGCTCCGCGACGTCGGCCGCGGTCAGGTCCACCCAGCCGACGACACCACGGACCAGGGTGTCCTCGGCGGCCACTCCCAGCAGGTCGACCGTCTCTGTGACGGAGGCGATGGACTGCACCACCACTGTCGCTGTGACCCCGGCCGCCCGGGCCGGCGGCGCGAGATCAGCGGGTTCGAAGTCGGCGTCGATGGCTGCCATGGTCACCGGGTCGATCCACGGCTGCGGGTGCCGTGCCCGGACCCAGAGGTGGTGGTGCGCGTCGACGATCCCGGCCCGCCCGTGCTCCTGCGCGCCCGTCATCGGCCCAACCAGCCGCCGTCGACGGGCAGCACCACGCCATTGACGTAGTCCGAGGCTGTCGATGCCAGGAACACGGTGGCACCGCCGAGATCGTCGGCCCGACCCCACCGCCCGGCCGGAATCCGCCCGAGGATCGCCTGGTTGCGGTCGGGGTCGTCGCGCAGCGCCTGGGTGTTGTCGGTGGCGATGTAGCCGGGCGCGATGGCGTTGACGTTCACCCCGTGGGCCGCCCACTCGTTCGCCAGCGCCTTGGTGAGGCCGGCCACGCCCGACTTCGAGGCGGCGTAACCGGGGACGGTGATGCCGCCCTGGAAGCTCAACAGCGACGCGGTGAAGATGATCTTTCCTCGGCCGCGCTCGACCATCGTCCGGCCGATCTCCCGGCTGAGGATGAACTGGCTGCTGAGGTTGACCTCGATCACGTGGTCCCACATCTCGTCCGGGTGCTCGGCGGCCGGGGTCCGGGCGATCGTGCCACCGTTGTTCACCAGGATGTCGACCGGCCCGAGAGCGGTGATGTCGCTGGCCAACCGGTGCACGGCCGCCCGGTCGCCGAGGTCCGCCCGCAGCCCGGTGAACCGGCGGCCGGTGGCGCGCACCCGGCGTTCGACCTCGCTGCCCTCCGCTTCGAGCTGGGCGGAGACCCCCACGATGTCGGCGCCGGCCAGGGCCAGGGCCTCGGCCATGGCGAGGCCGATACCGCGCCGCGCCCCGGTCACGACGGCGGTCTGGCCGGACAGGTCGAACAAGGCCGTCACTGCTTTCCCTCCCGCACATCGAGCAGCACCTTCATGACGCCGCCACCCTCCAGCGCCTCGAAGGCCGCGCTGGCCGCCTCGACCGGCTCGACCCGGGAGATCAGCCGCTGTGCCGGGATGGCACCCGAGGCGACCAACCGGATCGCCTCCACCATGTCGTCGCGCTGATACAGCCGGGCACCCAGGAGTTCCAGCTCACGCCAGAAGAACCGGTGCAGGTTGACCTCGCGGGGCTGAGGATGGATCGCCACCATGACCAGCCGCCCACGGGTGGTCAGGACGTCGACAGCAGTGGTGACGCCGGCCGGTGCGCCGGACACCTCGAAGGCGATGTCGGCGCCCGCGCCATCGGTACGGTCGTTGACCAGCGCCACGACGTCGGTCGCTCGCGGGTCGACGGCCTCGATGCCGACCCCCTCCGCCACCTCGCGTCGGAACGGGTCCGGCTCGACGAGGAGCACCCGCGCGCCACGGCCCCGGGCGACGGTGGCGATGAGGACGCCGACCGGCCCGCCACCGACCACGACGACATGGTCGTCGGCGGTCACGTTCCCCCGGCGTACGTCGTGCACGGCGACCGCCACCGGCTCGACGAGCGCCGCGTGGTCGAGGGGCAACTCCTCGGGAAGCGGCAGGACCAGTTCCACCGGCACCGTCCAGGAGGACTGCATGGCACCCGGTGAGTCGATGCCGAGGAAGTTCATCGCGTGGCAGACGTGTGAGTTGCCCCGCTGGCAGGCGGCGCAGCGTCCGCAGGGCCGGGTCGGCATCACGGTGACGGCCTGACCGATGTTCCAGCCGGTCACGCCGTCGCCGACGGCCGCGATCCGCCCGGACATCTCGTGCCCGATGATCGCGGAGTCACCAACCCGGGCGTCCATGTCCCCGTGGTAGATGTGCAGATCCGTACCGCAGATGCCGGTGTAGGCCACCTCGATCCGTACCTGGCCGGGGCCCGGTGGCTCCGGGTCGCGGTTCTCGATTCCGAGGTGGCGCGCTCCCCGGTAGACGACTGCCTTCATCGTTCCTCCGTCTCGACGGTCGGTGCGTCGGTCGTGCCGACCGGGCATGGTCGTGGGTGCATCGCCGTCGCGATGCACC
>NZ_JBEYSL010000718.1:0-2558 GCF_040642735.1 Micromonospora sp. NPDC047753
CGAGATCCAGCTCCAGGCGCTCGGAGTAGTCCGGCTCGGCGTCCGGGTCGTGCCAGAAACCCTGCTCCTTGGCGTACGCCTCGACGAGCGCGACCTGCTCGGCGTCCCGGCCGGTCAGCTCCAGGTAGCGGATCGTCTCCGCGTCGATCGGGAAGATCGCCACGGTGGAGCCGTACTCCGGGGACATGTTGCCGATGGTGGCGCGGTTGGCCAGCGGCACCGCGCTCACGCCGGGGCCGTAGAACTCGACGAACTTGCCAACGACACCGTGCTTGCGCAGCATCTCGGTGATGGTCAGCACCAGGTCGGTGGCGGTGGTGCCGGCCGGCATCTCACCGGAGAGCTTGAAACCCACCACCCGGGGGATCAGCATGCTGACCGGCTGGCCGAGCATCGCGGCCTCGGCCTCGATGCCGCCGACGCCCCAGCCCAGCACGCCCAGGCCGTTGACCATCGTGGTGTGCGAGTCGGTGCCGACCACCGTGTCCGGGTACGCCTGGCCGTTGCGCTCCATGATGGTGCGGGCCAGGTACTCGATGTTGACCTGGTGCACGATGCCGGTGCCCGGCGGGACGACCTTGAACTCGTTGAACGCGGTCTGACCCCAGCGCAGGAACTGGTAGCGCTCCTTGTTGCGCTCGTACTCCAGCTCGACGTTGCGGGCGAACGCGTCCTCGCGGCCGAACAGGTCGGCAATGACCGAGTGGTCGATGACCAGCTCGGCCGGGGCGAGGGGGTTGACCTTGGTGGCGTCGCCGCCCAGGTCACGTACTGCCTCGCGCATGGTGGCCAGGTCGACCACGCAGGGCACGCCGGTGAAGTCCTGCATCAGGACCCGCGCCGGGGTGAACTGGATCTCCACGCTCGGGGCGGCGGTGGAGTCCCACCCGCCGAGCTGGCGGATGTGGTCGGCGGTGATGTTCGCGCCGTCCTCGGTCCGCAGCAGGTTCTCCAGCAGGATCTTCAGGCTGTACGGCAACCGCGCGTGGCCGTCCACCTTGTCGATCTTGAAAATCTCGTAGCTCGCGTCTCCGACGCGTAGCTGGGTCTTCGCACCGAAGGTGTCGAGGCTCGCCACGTCGTACTCCTTCACACCAGCGACCGTGAGTAGTCCTGAGCAGTCTGTCGCACCGGCCGGGGTGCCGCCGAGGTTAGGTGACACTTACCGCCCGAATCCGCTTCCAACAAAACCGTACGTCCGTCTTGCTATATGTGCAAGCGAGTGCCAGGGTTCGAGACAGGAGGTACCGCAATGATCCACCACGTACTGCTGGCCTGTCCGCGCGGCACCGAGGAGGTCTCGCGCGCCTTCTACGCTGGCCTGCTCGGCCTGGTCGAGAAACCCAAACCCCCGGCCCTCGCCGCCCGCGGCGGTTGCTGGTTCATCGGGTACGACGCCGAACTGCACCTGGGCGTCGAAGACGACTTCCGCCCCGCCCGCAAGGCACACCCTGCCCTGCTCCGCCCCGACCTCGACATGCTTGCCGGCCGGCTGCTCGACGCCGGGTACGACGTCGTCTGGGGTGACGACGAACTGCCCGGGATGCGCCGCTTCCATACTCACGACCCGCACGGCAACCGGCTGGAGTTCGTCGCCCCGCTCGACGGCTGACGCCAGCCCTCGACTCCCGCGGTTGAGCCTGAATGGCGGCTGGGCGGTGTCCGCGAGCACGCCGGTTCACCAGGTCCCAGGGTAGGGTCGGAGGCCGGATCGGAAGGGGTGCCGAGTGGTCGACGTCCAGCACTGGCTCTCGGCCCTGCCTCCGGGCGTGGTCTACCTCATCGTCGCCGGCGTGATCGGCGTCGAGAGCATGGGCGTCCCGCTGCCCGGAGAGATCGTGCTCGTCAGCTCCGCCCTGCTCGCCGCCACCGGAGTGGTGGAGCCGGAGTGGGTGGCCAGCGCCGCGGCGTTCGGCGCCATCGTCGGCGACTCCGTCGGGTACGCCGTCGGCCGACGCGGCGGTCGCCCCCTCCTCGCTCGACTGGGCAGACGGTTCCCCAAGCACCTGGGCCCGGCGCAACTCGCCCGTGCCGAACAGAGCTTCGCGCGGCACGGCGTCTGGGCGGTCTTCTTCGGTCGGTTCGTGGCACTGCTGCGGATCCTCGCCGGGCCGCTCGCCGGTGCGCTGCACGTGCCGTACCGCCGCTTCCTCCTGGCGAACGCGGCCGGCGGGTTGGTCTGGGCCTTCGGCACGACGTACCTGCTCTACTCGGTCGGCAAGGCGGCCGAACACTGGCTGAAGGACATCTCCTGGGCCGGGTTGGTCCTCGCGGTGCTCGCCGGGCTCGGCAGCACCTGGTGGCTGCGCCGCCGCGCCCACCGCGTCACGTCGACCGACAGCGCGTCCGGCGTGGAGGTGGCCTCCGACGGTCAGTCGCCTGCGGTGGCCTCTGACGTCGATCCGGTCCGCGCGGGCACCGAGCACTGATCTTTGACTGATCATGCCGAAGGGCCGGACCCTCGTGGGGTCCGGCCCTTCGGTCATGTGGTTCGGGTTGGGTCAGCTGGTGGCGTAGCCGCGGGTGGCGATCCAGTCGGCGAGGTGTTCGACGCTGAT
>NZ_JBEYSL010000719.1:0-2556 GCF_040642735.1 Micromonospora sp. NPDC047753
TGAGCAAGGCCGCGGCCCTGTTCCAGGCCCCGCTGTCGAAGACCGCCCGTCTGGCGGCTGCACTGCAGGACAAGCGCGAGAAGGAGGGCGCCGAGCCCCGGCGGCCCTGGGCGCGGACTTCGCCATCACTGACAACGCCCTGCTCAGCTACGGCGCGACAGTGACGATCAGCAATCCGGGCCCGGTCCCGGCGCCGGGGTGGACGCTGGTCGTCACCCTGCCCCGGGAGTCGCTGGGGGTCAGCGGGGTCGAGGGGGCACAGGCCAGCCGGGACGGTGCGGTGTGGACGTTCGTGCCGGACCCGAACACCGGTCAGGTGCCCGGCAGCGCCTCGGTCCGGGTGACGTTCCGGGTGAATGGATCCTTGACCGGTGCCGCCCCGAGGGCGTGCACGATCGACGGGGTCGCCTGCTCCGGCGTGCCGAACTGACCAGTCCGGTTCGCCCGGATCGAGCACGGTACACCCGGCGTTCCGACGGCAGCCATGCTTGATTGATCATCAGTTCGGGCGTGCTTCGTACCGTCGCGACCATGACTGTCCCACCCGCATCACCGTCGCCTCGCCGCGCCGGGTCACGCCTCGGCGCCCTGGGTACCCGGGCCGCCGCCGCCGCTCTCGCCGTCACCGGCGCTGCCGTCGCGGTCGCCGTCGCCACCTCGTCGCCCGCCACCGCCGAGCCGGGCAGCGTCGTCGTCTCGGAGAACTTCTCGGCCGGATCGCTGCCCGCCGGTTGGCACGCGGTCGACGGCACCTGGAAGGTCGAGAACGGCCGACTGTACGGAACCTCCGCCAGCTCCAGCGAGAACAACAAGATCACCTTCGGTCGGCACCTTAACGACTTCCGCCTCGAGGCGACCATGCGCTTCGAGTCGGTCTCGGCCGCCACCCGCTGGGCCTCGCTCGGCATCGACGTCCCCGCCAGCGGGGCGACCCCCTGGTGGATCGCCACCATGCGCAGCGGCACCACCGCCGCCAACGGGCTCGAATTCGCCCAGCGGACCGCTGCCAACGCCTGGGTCGTGACGAACACCGCCTCCGCCCCGTCCGCCGCCGGCACCGGCCGGGACGTGCGTGTCGCCGTCGAGGTGCACGGCAACCAGGCCCGTTGGATCTTCGACGGGCGGGAGGCGATGCGGACCAGCAGCCTCCAGCGTTCCGCCGACGGCGTCCAGGGGCTCTTCGTCAACGGCGCGACCGTGTCGTACGACGACGTCACCGTCACCGAGCTGGCGCCGAACGGCTACCTCCGCCCCGAGGGCAGCCCGTTCACCGTGATCGCCCACCGGGGCGCGTCCGCCGCCGCGCCGGAGAACACCCTCGTCGCCCAGGAGATCGCCCGTAGGGGCGGCGCCGACTGGATCGAGAACGACGTCCAGCCGAGCAGGGACGGCGTCCCGTTCATCCTGCACGACGGCACCGTCGACCGGACCACCGACGGCACCGGCAACATCCGGGACCTGACCGCCGCGCAGATCAAGGCGCTCGACGCCGGCTCCTGGTTCGGCCCGCAGTACGTCGGCGAGCGGGTGCCCACCCTCGCGGAGCAGCTCGCCGACCTGCGGACGCGGGGTGGCAACCTGCTCGTGGAGATCAAGGGCAAGCACACCCGCGACGAGGTCGCCACGATCATCCAGGTGATCCGGGACGAGCAGATGACGGGCCGGGTCTTCATCCAGAGCTTCGAGGTCGACGCTCTGAAGTACACCTACGAGATCGCCCCCGAGCTGCCGCTCGGCCTGCTCCGCAGCACCCTGGACGCCGACCCGGTGGCGATCGCGAAGGAGCTGCACCTGACCGCGTACAACCCGGACGGCAACGCGCTGTTGGCCAAGCCCGAGGTCGTCGCCCCGCTGCACGCAGCCGGGGTCGCCGTGATGGCGTGGACGATGGACTCCGCCGGCCTGTGGCAGCGGCTTGAGCGGATCGGCACCGACGCGATCATCACCAACCGCGCGGCGGAGCTGGTCGGCTGGAACTCGGCGTTCGTCCAGCGGGCCCCCGCCGACCCGACCGTGCAGATCACCTCGCCGACCGACGGGGCTCGGCTGGACCGGGCGCAGTCACCGGTGATCGCGGTTGCCGCGACCAACGCCGACACCGTCACCGTGACGCTGGACGGTAAGAAGTCGGCCGCCGGGCGCAAGCTCGACCTGGCCAAGCTGACCGCCGGCCGGCACACCATCACCACCGAGGCGACCGGGCCCGAGGGCACCGCCACGGCGACCAGCACCTTCACCGTGACGGTGAGCCAGGCTGGCCTCGGCTACCTGATCCTCACCTCCGGCGCGGACCCGGCCGCCGTCACGGCGATGACCATCAAACTGGCTCACGCCCAGTACGCCGAGCTGGCCACCTACGCCGACCGGCAGGCCGGCAAGCTGGTGCCGGCGGAGCTCGCCAGCGTCATCGCCGCCGACGCCCGCACCCTCGCCCTCAAGTAGCGACTCGGAGGGTGGCGCTGGTCCGACGGGGCCCGCGCCACCCCGGTCCTCAGGGCCCACGAGTGGCGTACGCCGACCGACACCATCGTCTCGTTCGGCACGAGTGACACGATG
>NZ_JBEYSL010000720.1:0-2544 GCF_040642735.1 Micromonospora sp. NPDC047753
CCACCACAACTCCATCATCGACGGAGGAGTTGCCGCCGTCCGGGAGACCCACTATCGCGCGATCTTGCACTTTCTGCGGTGACACAGGTGGCGTAAGCCGCATTACGGCAGCACAAAGTGCAAGATCGCGTGGGATGGGGTGCGTGGGCTGGGGTGGGGATGTTTTGCGGTTGGTTGCTTGGGGCAATTAAGGCGTCGACTACATCTCTCTCTTGAAGGACGGCTTTCCGTGGAAATCTCCGGCTTTTTCGCCGCCATCATCATCGGCCTGGTCATCGGCGCGCTGGGCCGGCTGGTCGTACCAGGCAAGCAGAACATCCCCATCTGGCTGACACTGCTCATCGGTGTGGTCGCGGCGATCCTCGGCACACTCGTCGCCGGTGCCCTCGGCGTTGACGAGACCAGCGGAATCGACTGGATCGAGCTGATCCTGCAGGTCGCTTTCGCCGCTGTCGGCGTGGCGATCGTCGCCGGTACCCACGGCCGCCGTCGGGTGCGCTGACCTCTCGCACCGTCGCGCCGCTCGCGACATCGCACCATCGCGCCGGCCCGCCCTCCACAGGAGGGTGGGCCGGCGCTGCGTCACCGTTCGAATGGGCCGGCCGTTCGGCGACCCGTCTGCCGTGCGCTGATGAATGCGCCCCGGCCTGATGCACGTCTCAGGGGAACGGAGCTGCGCCGCTCAGCACCGGCCGCCACCACGAGGCCCCCCGGGCATGCTTGCGTCGGTGCTGCCTGGCTGACAACGAGGCGGCTCGCATCACCGCATGACGAAGTTCGCCTGTCCGTGGTCATGGCGCGCGGCCGGCTCAGGGGGTAGAAACATGTCAACCCTTCGGTGCGACCCCACCCTCGGCCGCAGGGCTCAGAGAGCGCTCTCACCGCCCCCAGCTGCGCCGGAAGTACGCCGGCCAGCGGAGAGGACGAACCACGTGACAACCCTGTCCCGACGCGTACGCCGGAGATCCGGTCGTACCCTCCTGCTCGCCCTGGTGTTGACCACCGCCACCACGATGACCAGCACGGTGGCCAGCGCCGGCCGCCCGACGCACGGCGCACCCGACTTCGGTCCGAACGTGACGATCTTCGACCCGTCCATGCCGGTCGGCGAGATCCAGCAGACCCTCGACGCGGCGCACGCCCGGCAGGTCGACAACGAGATGGGCACCGAGCGGCACGCCTACCTGTTCAAGCCCGGCACGTACGGCACGGCCGCGCAGCCGTTGCAGGCCAAGGTCGGCTACTACACCGAGGTGTCCGGCCTGGGCGCCTCGCCCACCGACGTCACCGTCAACGGCAAGCTGGAGGTCTACAACCGCTGCCTCGCCGACGGCGGCACCGGCAACTGCCTCGCGCTGGTCAACTTCTGGCGCACCCTGTCCAACCTCTCGCTCACCATCAACGCTGCCGGCCAGGACGACTGCCGGTCGTCGGCGAACTTCTGGGCGGTCTCCCAGGCGGTGTCGATGCGCCGCCTGAACATCGGCGGCGGCGGTCTGTCGCTGATGGACTACTGCACCGCCGGCCCGCAGTACGCCAGCGGCGGGTTCATCGCCGACTCCCGGCTGCCGGCCACGACGAACGGTTCACAGCAACAGTGGCTGACCCGCAACAGTGAGGTCGGCAGCTGGTCCAACGCGGTGTGGAACCAGGTGTTCGCGGGGGTCGAGGGCGCGCCGGACGACGCCACCTTCCCCGACCCGCCGTACACCACCCTGGAGACCACCCCGCTGAGCCGGGAGAAGCCCTACCTCTTCGTCGACGGCAAGGGTCGCTACCAGGTGCGGGTGCCCGCCGCGCAGCGCGACAGCCGGGGCGTCTCCTGGGCTGACGGCATCACGCCGGGGCGCACCATCGGGATCGGCGACTTCTACATCGCCAAGCCGTCGGACTCGGTACGTGTCATCAACAGCCAGCTGGCGCGCGGCAAGCACCTGCTGCTCACGCCCGGCACGTACGACATCGCGCGCAGCATCGAGGTTCGGCGTCCGAACACCGTGGTGCTGGGGATCGGGCACGCCACGCTGACCGCCGTGGACGGCGCGATCCCGCTGGACGTGGCCGGTGTTCCCGGGGTGATCGTCGCCGGTGTCACGATCGACGCCGGCCTCGTCGAGTCGCCGGTCCTGCTGCGGGTCGGACGTGAGCACGGCCGCAACGCGAGCAGCCCGCACAACCCGACCACGCTCTCCGACGTGTACTTCCGGGTCGGCGGCCCGCACATCGGGCGGACGAACACCGCGCTGGAGGTCAACAGCGACAACGTGCTCATCGACCACACCTGGGTGTGGCGTGGTGATCACGGCGTCGAGGGCTTCACCGAGGGCGTCAACGGTGACACCGACCGCTGGCGTACGAACACCGGCCGCTACGGGGCCGTCATCAACGGCGACCACGTGACAGCGACGGGCCTCTTCGTCGAGCACTTCCAGCGCTACAACACGGTCTGGAACGGCGAGCACGGCACCACGATCCTCTACCAGAACGAGCTGCCACCGGAGGGCGTACTCACCTGTTCAACGCCTCCACCCACTGGCGGCCGAC
>NZ_JBEYSL010000721.1:0-2531 GCF_040642735.1 Micromonospora sp. NPDC047753
AGCCGCGCCTTGAGGTCCTCGGCGATGGAGAACAGCTCATTGGCCATGTTGTCCCAGGTCATGGCGTGCGTCTCGATGGTCTGGGGATCACCGGCGAGCCAGTCGAGTGCCTGCTTCAGTGGCTCGACCTGCTCGATGGCCCACTCGATGCCCATCGACAGGAGCGTGCTGAACGGGTCGATGGCGATGGCCGCCCCGTCGAGAGCGGCGCCCAAGCCCGCGATTGAGCCGTCGATCCAGCTGCCGGAGTCGATGGCGTCCTTGATGCCCATGTAGTCGTCGGCAAGCGGCAGGCCGGTCCAACCGTCGCGGTGCGCGCCGCTGGTCGAAGGGATGTCGGAGGTCGTGGCGACCAGTGGGTTGCTCATGAGATAACGCCGGGCTGGCTCAGGTCGCGGAGTGGAAGGAGTTGAAGCCGTCGGTGGTCGACTCCTCGGTCCGCTCGTAGGCGTCGGCGGTTCTCTTGATTCCCGCGGCGAGCAGCGCGATGTTCTCGGCGAGCATGTCCACGCCCTTGTCCTGGTCCCGGTGGCGTCCCTCCAGGATGGGCGGTAAGAACTGGCAGAGCTGCCCGTAGGCATCGTCGGCCTGGAAGATGGTGCCGCTCGCGGCCTTGACGGCGGCGAAGCGGTCGTGAATGGCCAACATGGCCGTGGCGTGCGCGCGCAGCGCCTCGACGTCGACCTCGAACCCCCCGTGCATCAGTAACGCCCCTCTTCGTCCTCGGTGTCGGCGGTCCGGAATCCGGCCAGCAGGGCCCGGCCGGTCGCCGAGTCGGCGCCGACCGTCTCCCGCACGACCTCGGCGGCGGCCTCGGCGAGCTTGACCCGCGCATTGCGATAGGCGCCCATGATCGCCTGCTGCGTCTGCTCCAGGCTCACGCGCTGCACCCGCGCGGAGAGCCGGACGTCGGCCATCGCCCCCGTGGAGTCGACGGTGACGTCGACGATCCCGTGGGCGTCGGTGGCCGCGACCCGCAGCGCGCGCAAGCCGGCAGCGACGGCCTGCGTGTCGGCGGCCCGACGCACGGCATTGGCCTGCCATGCCTCCAGGCGCTCCCGCGCATCCTCGGCGTCCAACAGCGGATTGACCATCGCGCCTCCCTCTCCGTTGCCGAGCAGGGGCTTTGGAGGCGTCAGTGTAGCCACGGCCCGCCACACCAGGTTGCCGAGCGAATGCGGCGTGATCTGGTCAATCTGGATCTCGGCGATGTGGATGCTGATGATCGTCTTCTTTGGACCTCCTCGACCTGGCAGTACAGCAGCGAAGTACAGGGAGCGAAGTCGCCGACTAAAAGCGAGCCGTGCAGGTAAAGGCCCAGAAGCCTGCCGGCCAGCGCAGGACTCCACGCATCACGAAGATCGGAGAGGACTGTTTCGGCTGGTGCCACCCGGTCATCCTGCGCTGCCGCCTGCCAGCCACGCCACCGAGTAAACACAGGCAGCGGAACTGGACACGTTCGGCCTCAGACCGGAGTACACCGGTCATGGGTGCGGTGGTTGCGCCTTGTCACTGCTGACCCAGGCTGCATGGAATCTGCAGGGTCCGCAGTGCAGAGCAGGGCGGCCGAACCCGGCGGGTCTGGCTCCGTACCTCAAATTGGGATCATCCGCACGCGCTGCCGAACTCTTTGGTCGCGGCTTTGCGCTGGTCGAAGGTCGCACTTAGTGACGGTCCTGGGTGCCAGTCGTGGGTGGAGGCGGCTGGCGCGCGCAGATGGACGGTGGTGCTACGGCGGGCTGAGGTCAACCATTCCGCCGATTCTGGCGACGATGCCGTCTGCGGTGTGTGTCGCGCTGGCGAAGACCGACGACGGGCTCTGGTGCGTGTCGCCCTGGTGGATTTCGATCGCGCTGTTGCCGGATGTGTCGAGCAGGTGAGCGGCGAGGCAGCCGACACTGTTGGCGTTTGCGATGTCCTCGTCAACGCCGATCGCTGGGGCGAACATCCGAGCTGCGCCCGTTCTTGCATTCGGGGGCAGCTCGTAGGCGAAGCAGCCGAGATACCCGAGTAGCCGACACTCGGTTGCCAGCCGATCGAAGTCGGGCTGCATGGACAGCAGTGTGCGGCGATCCCGAACGGGGACGAGGAGTCGTGGCATGCCCGGCGACGCGACCCGTAGGTCGGCGGCGATGTCCGCTCGTTCCAGGCCGAGGGCCGCGATGATGCCACCGCCAGTCGCGTCGGCATGGTCGGACAAGGCGATGACGCCCTGGTCGAACCAGACCTCAATGCCGTCCTGGCGCCGGGTGGCGGTCGTGGCGAAGGTGCGGCCTCCGCTGCGCTGGCGGCCGTGGTGCTCCGTGGCGCCGCTGCGGTCCAGCAGGACGGCCTGCGCGGCGATGGTGCCGTGCCCGCAGTTCGGGAGCTTCCCGGTGCTGGTGAAGAACCGCACCCTGGGTGCGTCCGCTGGGGTGGTGTCGATGAACGCGGTGTGGGAGGTGCCGGCCCTCAGAGCGCGTCACGATCGGCACGTCCGGCACGCCGGAGCAGCCGGTCACCTTCCTCGCCGCTTCCGGTTCCGGGGCGAG
>NZ_JBEYSL010000722.1:0-2531 GCF_040642735.1 Micromonospora sp. NPDC047753
GGCCCTTCGGGTCGCTGCGGCGGACACCGAGGGAAACGACGCCGCCCGCCTCCCGGTGACGCCACGACCCACCGCGGACCTCGGCGGACCCGCCGACGCTGGTCCGCTACGACCCGTGGGGTGCCCGGATCGATCGCATCGACACCTCCGCCGGTTGGCAGGCGCAACGTGCCGCCGCCGCCCGACACGCCGTGGTGGCGCTGCCCTACCTGCCGGACGCGCGGGGCACCTGGGGTGCCGCCGCGCGGGTCGTGCAGCACGCCCTGCTGCACCTGTACGGGCCGGAGTCGGCAACGTTCTCCTGCCCGGTGGCGATGGCCGACGGGGCGGCGGCGCTGCTCAGCATGCCCGACGTCGACGCCACGGTCCGCGACACGTGGCTGCCTCGGCTGATCTCCACGGACCCGGCCACGGCGATCACCAGCGGGCAGTGGATGACCGAGTCGCAGGGCGGTTCCGATCTGGGCCGCTCCAGCACCCTCGGCCGACCCGCGGCGGACGGTTCGTGGCGACTGACCGGGGAGAAGTGGTTCTGCTCCGCCGCCGACGCGGCGATGGCGGTGGCGCTGGCCCGGCCCGAGGGCGCCGGGCGGGGCAGCCGGGTGCTCGCCCCGTTCCTCGTTCCCCGGTACGCGGTCGACTCACCGCTGGCCGACGGCGCGGCGCCCGGTGCACCCGCACCGGGCGTCACGGTGCACCGGCTCAAGGACAAGCTGGGCACCCGGGCGCTGCCCACCGCCGAGATCGGCCTGCGCGACGCGTACGCCCTCCCGCTGGGTGACCCGGCGGTGCCCGGTCTGGTCCGGGCGATGACTCTGGTCGTGGTGACCCGGGTGCACAACGCCGCGGCGGCGGCCGGCGGGATGCGACGGGGTCTGGCCTACGCCCGCGCGTACGCCGAGGCGCGGCACGTCGCCGGCGGCCCGCTGGTGTCCTCGCCCCTGCACCGGGCCACCCTGGGCACCCTCGCGGTCGACGCGGCGGGCGCGTTCGCTCTCGCCGGGCACGCCTTCGCCCTGCTCGGGCGGGTCGAGGTTGGCGCCGACCCGGAGGCCGCGGCCGAGCTGCGCATCGTGGCGCCGTTGGCGAAGCTCGCCACCGGTCGGCTCGCCGTCAGCTCCGCCAGCGAGTACGTGGAGAGCTTCGGCGGGGCCGGCTACGTGGAGGACACCGGCGTGCCCCGCCTGCTGCGCGACGCCCAGGTGCTGCCGATCTGGGAGGGCACCACCAATGTGCTGGCCCTGGACGTGCTGCGCGCGTTGACCCGGGAGGACGCCGGGACGCCGCTGCTGAGCCGGCTGACCGCCGCCGTCGACCTCGCGCGGCCGCTGTCGCCGGTGCTGGCCGACACCCTGGCCACCGCTGCCGCGCAGTTGGCGGAGACCATCGCCGCGGTGACCGTCGAACCGGGTGCGCCGGCGGTGCTCGCGGGCGCCCGCGGTCTGGCGTTGCGCCTGGCGTACGCGCTGACCACCGCGTTACTCGTCGAGCACGCCGCGTGGGGCGACGAGCAGGCGGAGTTGGCCGCCCGGCTGTGGGCGCGCCGCTGGCTGCGGCACGAGGAGATCGCCGAGGACGCCCACCATCACCTCGACCTGCTCTGCTGACCGGTCGGCGCGAGCGGACGGGTGAACGCCATGTCGGTGCTGATCGAGCTGGGTGACGACAGGGGCGCGCCCCCGGACGAGCACCGCCCACCACCGCAGGTGTCCCGCCGGTGGCGGGTGGCGGTGCTGGTGGCGGCCTGTGTCCTGCTGCTCGGTGGTGCCGCCCCGGCCGCGCGCCTGACGCCGCAGCCCGGGCCGGCGCTGCCCGCCCGGGCGACGGTGCTGGGCGCGGGGCCGCTGCTGTTGGTCGTCGACCCTGAGCCGAACCCGCCGACTCTGAGCGCCTACGACTCGGTCGCGCCGAACGGCCCGCCGCGGTGGCGGGTCACAGTGCCGCCCGCCGCCGGGTGGTCCGCCGAGGTCGCCGGTGATGTGTTGCTGCTGGTCGAGCGCGACCAGGCGCTCGGGGCACGGATGACCACCGGGCGGTCGTTGCGGACCGGCGAGCCGGTGTGGCGGCGACCCGAGCGGGTGTACGCGGCCGGGGACGCGGCGGTCGCGGTGAGCGAGGTGCGCAGCGCCTCCGAACCGGGTCGGCGGGTCGAGGGCACGGTGCACGGCCTCGACCCGGCCACCGGCGCGACCCGGTGGTCGGTCCCGCTGCCCTCCACTGCGGTGCTGCGGGCGCTGCCCGGCCTGCCTGGGCGGGTGCTGCTGGTGCAGGACGACGGGTTGGTCCGGCTGTTCGACGCCCGCGACGGCACCGAACGTGGGCGGGGACAGCTTCCGCCGGCCGACTACGGCCCGGACAATCCCCAGGTCGTCGGGGCGCACCTGGTGCTGCGCCACCCGCGCGGCGGCGCGGTGGCGCTGACCGGCTACGACCTACCCGGGCTGGTGCCGCGCTGGCGGTCGCCGCTGGCCTGCTGCCCATCGACATCACCTTCGCCCCGCGCAAGACCGTCCGGCAGTCGGTGGGCACCG
>NZ_JBEYSL010000723.1:0-2520 GCF_040642735.1 Micromonospora sp. NPDC047753
GGCGTTCCGGCCGCCAGCACCCGGGACTCCACCACCGCACCATCCGGCAGCGGGGCATCCGGCAGCGCTGCCACGACGGCCACCGACGGACTCCGTCGCCGGTGTGGTCGCCGCCCGGCACTCCGACGGGCCGGCGGTGACCGCCGCCATCGACGAGACCGCGTTCCTGCGCGCCGTGCGGGTCGGCGACGTCGTGCACGTCGACGCCCGGATCACCTGGGCCGGACGCAGCTCGATGGAGGTGGCCGTCAAGGTCACGGCTGACCGGTGGGACCGGGCGGTGCCGCCCACCGACGTGGCCACCGCCCACCTGGTCATGGTCGCCATCGACGACGAGGGTCAGCCTCGTACGGTGCCGCCGCTGCTGCCGGAGACCGACGGGGACCGGCGTCGGTACCGGGAGGCGGAGATCCGCCGGGAGCACCGGCTGGCGCTGCGGAGGGCGTTGCTCGACGGCGCCGAGGAGGTCTGAGCCGTGCTCGGACTGTCCGTTGCGACGCTGGCCGGCTACCTGGCTGCGATCGTCGTCCTCATGGTTACGCCCGGTCCGGACATGATGTTCGTGCTGGCCACCGCCGGCCGCTACGGCACCCGCGCCGCGGTGGTGGCCGCGTTCGGTGTCGCCGCCGGGGAGGCCGTGCACGTGGCCGCGGTCGTCGGCGGTCTCGCCGCGGTCATCTCCGCCTCGCCGGTGCTGTTCACGGTGATCCGCTGGGCCGGCGCGGCGTACCTGGTCGTTCTAGGCCTGCGGGCGCTACGCGCCGTCGGCGCCCCGGTCGCCGGCGAGCCGGAGCAGAGTGGTCGCGCTGGGCGGGCCTTCCTGCGCGGCTTGGTGACCAACCTGCTCAACCCGAAGATGATCCTGTTCAGCGTGGCGTTCCTGCCCCAGTTCGTCGACCCGGCAGCGGGCAGCGCCACCGCGCAACTGGTGCTCCTCGGCGCGATCTTCGTCGCGGTGCAGCTGACCGTCGACATCGCTCTGGGCGTGATCGCCGGCCGGGCCGCCGGCCGGATGACGGACGGCCGTTGGTCGCGGCGGATCAACCGGATCTGCGCGGTGGCGTTCGTCGCGCTCGGCGTACGACTGGCGCTCGGCTCGTAGCGTCGCCTCGCCGGGTTGATGGCTGGTGGCCGGGCAACCTGGGTGGGCGGACCGGCCCGCGGTGCGCAACGGGCAGGTGTGGGTGGTCGACGGATCCGCGTACTTCAACCGCCCCGGATTAACGCCACCGGACGACTGATGTGGTGCCGCCGAGGGCTGCTGGTGCGTCGGGGGCGGTGCCGTTGCGCAGCTCGGTCGTTCGGGACTCCGGTGCCGGCACCACCCCCGGCGCATGTTAGGGCGGGGAGATCGACGGAGCCTGCCCGGAGCCGAAACGCCATCCTTCGACGGTGCCCTGCGCGGGGTTGTAGCTGCTGGCGCCGAGCGTGCTGTAGGACCAGGTGCCGCCGGGCACAGCGTGCCAGTACGACCAGTACGCGCTGGCCGGGGGAGTGTTGACGCATGGTTCGGAGGCGGGTGTGGGATAGCCGTTGATGCGGCAGACGAAAGCAAGCCCCCAGCGTTGGGTGCCCGTCACGGTGAAGCCCGCGCCCTGCAACGCGGCCAAGCCGGTCGGCGGGTCTCCGAGCCGGCAACCGGTCTGCACGCCGAGGCCGAACGCGGTGAGGTCGACGACCACCGTGACGCCCGCGCCCGGCGCGCACGCCGCTGCGTGTGCGGCGCGCGGAACCGGGTCAATGACGATCAGGCCGACGCTGGCGACGGCAGCCGCGAGCAGCAGCGCCATCCGTCGCCGAATCGTCGCCCGCTGCGCGGTCACCACGGTGCACACGCCAGGACGGGAGCGGCGGGCTGGGCGCCGCTGGCCGACAGGGTCGCGTACCCGGTGCCGGCAAGGCCGGGGACGGCCTGAGCGGTGGCACGCACCGCGGTGGTCGCGTCGAAGCCACCCGAGGTGTACGCGATGGCGCCGCGCTCGGTGGAAGGCCCGGTGCAGGCCACCTGGAGGCCGATGAGGAACTGGCGGGCGCGCAGCCACGGCAGCGGTCGCCCGGCGACGGCCAGTGCCTGGGCGGCGAGGCCGGTGCTGTTCGCGTTGGGCACGCCGTTGGCGGAGAATGAGCCGTCACCGCCCTGCACGGAGACCAGCCACTGTGCAGCCGAGGCCGCGACGAGCGGCCGGTCCGCCGCGAGCAGAGCCTGGACCGCGATCGCTGTCGCGTCGACGTCGCTGACACACGTCGCCTGCCCGAACAGCAGTGGGAAGCCACCGTCGGCGCACCGGCTCGCGGCCAGGAACGTCACCGCGGCCGGTGGTGCGCCGCCAGCGCGGTCCGACGCCAACACCGCGAACGACTGGGTGAACGTGTTGCTGTAGTCGCCGAACGCTGAACGGTCGGAGTATCGACCTGACGGAGTCAGCAGACCGCCGAGGCCCCGTCGACGATGTGCGGCAGCCGCTCGACCAGCCGCTCGTCGACGGCCAGCGTCGGGTCGAGCTGCTTGCTCAGCCCGAG
>NZ_JBEYSL010000724.1:0-2508 GCF_040642735.1 Micromonospora sp. NPDC047753
GTCGAGGTTGGCCGTCGGCTCGTCGAGCAGCAGCAGGGCGGGGCGCAGGGCCAGCGCGCCGGCCAGGGCGAGGCGTTGCTGCTCGCCGCCGCCTCCCGGACCAGGTCACCCCACTGCTGCGCGGTCCGGATGAGTTGCCCGTTGGCGCACTGGCTGTTCCACTCCGAGGTGCCGCCGGTGGCGAAGCAGGCGAACGGCACTCCGGCGAACGAGGCGCCCGCCGCGAACACGTCCGGGTAGACGCCCAGCATGACGTTGGTCATCATCGCGCCGGACGAGGTGCCGGTGGCGAAGATCCGCGCGGGGTCGGCGGAGTAGCGCTGCTTCACGTAGTCGACCATCGACATGAGCCCGACCGGGTCGCTGCCGCCGCCACGGCGCAACGCCTGCGGTGAGTAGACGTCCCAGCACTTGCTGCTGCGGGTCGCCGACGGGTAGATCACGATGAACCCGTAGCGGTCCGCGAGGGAGGCGTACTGGGTGCCCGAGTGGAACGCGGGGCCCGTCCCGGTGCAGTAGTGCATGGCCAGGAGGATCGCCGGTCGGGTGGCTACCCGGTCCGGGACGTACAGGTGCATTTGCAGGTTGGTGGGGTTGGTGCCGAAGTTGGTCACCTGCGTGAGCGTCGCCGCCGACGCGGGAGCGGCGAACGTCAACGCGGCGGCGGCCAGTGTCACGGCCGCCATGACGACGCCAAGCATTCTCGTCTTCAGTGTCATCGTCGCGATCCTTTGCGGAAAAAGGCGCGTGGAAGGGGACTTAAGTCGAGGACTGCCCTTCGCCCGACCTTGACCGCGGCTCGCGTGACCATGTCAGCTTCAATCGAGCCCACTCGATTGTCAAGACTTCCGGAAACCTTTCGCCGCAACGGTTCTGGCGGCCACCTGCGCGACAATGGGCATCGACGGGCGTCTTCAGAGCCGGTGGGTGGCGATGAATTATCGGCAGGTTTTCGGAACCTGCCAGGCTGCCGCTGGGCACACGGCACAACGGCGACCCGACCGGATGACCCGGCCGCCCGCACCGCCGCTCAGTAGATGTCGCGCCCTCGCTCGTCCGGCACCCCGGACTTGCGGTAGAAGTACGTGTTGATCTGGTCGCGCCACTCGGTGGCGCAGCGCACCTGCTCGTCGAGGCGTTCGGCGACCCGCTCGTACACGCTCGGGTCGATCATCCCGGTCAGCGTCTGCCACCTGCGTCGCATCGCCGTCACCTCCTCGACCCCGGCAAAGTGGGTGTCGTAGATGTGCTGGATGACCGTCGAGCCACTGTGCAGCACGTGCCCGTACGGCACGTGGTGGAAGAAGAGCAGCAGCTCGTCGGGGCAGGTCTCGGGTGACTCGTACACCTGCGCCCAGTACGGCGGGTACTGGCCGGCGAAGCCGGTGCCGGACGCTCGGCTGCGGTCCACGCCGACGCCGTCGCGGTCGGCGAAGTGGTAGGTGCCCCACCGGGTGTACTCGTACCCGTCGACGCCGGGACCGTAGTGGTCGCCGGGGTTGACCATGAAACCGACACCCAGCGGGGCGGTGTAGCGCTCGTACGTGCGCCACGAGTCGTCCATGATCTCGTGCAGGACCCGCCGCACCAGCTCCGCGTCGGCGGTCGCCGACGGCGGAAAGGTCAACGTGATCCACTCGTCGAGGATCGCCGTCGGGTCCCGCCGGGGGTCCCAGGCGAGCCGGCCGAACGCGTACAGGTTGGCCTGCGCCAACGGATGCCCGGTCCAGAAGATGTCGTCGCCGACGTTGGCGACGGCGACCATCCCGCCGCCCGCCGCCGACTCCCCCGTGACCACGTCGGCGATCGTCCGCCCGTCCGGCCCCCAGGGAGCGAAGCCGAGCACCTCACTCCACCACGGGCCGAGGTGGCAGACGTGCCGCTGTTGGCCCGTGTACTCCTGGGTGACCTGCAACTCCACCGCCAGCCGGGTCGCCGGCATCGCGGCGAACACCGGTGACACCGGCTCGCGCGGCTGGAAGTCCACCGGGCCGAACTTCACCTGGACGACCACGTTGGTGCGGAACCGCCCGTCGAGCGGGGCGAAGTGGTCGTACGCGGCCCGAGCCCGGTCGGTGGACCGGTCCCGCCAGTCCTGGTGGTGGTTGTAGACGAACGCCCGCCAGTGCACCACTCCCCCGTGCGGGGCGAGGGCCTCGGCCAGCAGGTTCGCCCCGTCGGCGTGGTCACGGCCGTACGTGAACGGGCCGGGTTGCCCCTCCGAGTCGGCCTTCACCAGGTAGCCGCCGAAGTCCGGGATACGGTCGTACAGGCGTCTGGTGGTGCCGGCCCACCAGACGCGTACGTTCTCGTCCAGGGGGTCGGCGGTCGGCAGGCCACCGAGGAGCACCGGCGCGGCGAAGCTGACCGACAGGTGCACCCGGATGCCGTACGGGCGCAGCGCGTCCGCGATCTCGGCCACGTCACCGAGCCGCTCGGTGAGCAGCAGCGCCTCGGTACGGGCCACATTGACGTTGTTCACCGATATCGCATTGATCCCACAGGAGG
>NZ_JBEYSL010000725.1:0-2497 GCF_040642735.1 Micromonospora sp. NPDC047753
TCCTGATTCCGTTCAGCCTGCCCCGGGTCTTCGGCCGGATGGTCGGGCAGAACCGGCAGGGCTACGCCATCGCCGCGGTGATGGGCATCCTCGCGTTCCTCAGCGTCGCCATCACCAACATCTTCGAGCTGGCCGGCCACGGCACGGTGCCGCAGGCGGTCGGCGCGGCGATGGAGGGCAAGGAGGTGCGGTTCGACGTGTCGAACTCGGCCACCTTCGCCGCCGCCACCACGCTCACCTCGACCGGTGCGGTGAACTCGTTCCACGACTCGTTCACCTCGCTCGGCGGCATGATGGCGATGGTCAACATGATGCTCGGCGAGGTCGCGCCGGGCGGCACCGGTTCAGGGCTGTACGGCCTGCTCATCCTCGCGGTGATCACGGTCTTCGTGGCCGGGCTGATGGTGGGTCGCACTCCCGAGTACCTGGGCAAGAAGATCGGGTCCCGCGAGATCAAGTTCGCCTCGCTCTACTTCCTGATCACGCCGATCCTGGTGCTCGTCGGTACGGCGGCGGCGTTCGGCACCGGCAACAACTCGACGGCGCTCAACGTCGGCCCGCACGGCCTCTCCGAGGTGCTGTACGCGTTCACCTCGGCCAGCAACAACAACGGCTCGGCGTTCGGCGGCATCACGGTCAACACCACCTGGTGGGACACCGCGCTCGGGTTGTGCATGCTGCTGGGCAGGTTCCTGCCGCTGATCTTCGTGCTCGCGTTGGCCGGCTCGCTGGCCCGCCAGGCACCCACCCCCGCGTCCGAGGGCACCCTGCCGACCCACCGACCGCTGTTCATCGGCATGGTCGTCGGCGTCACAGTGGTCCTCGTCGCGCTGACCTTCCTGCCCGCGCTCGCGCTCGGTCCGCTGGCAGAGGGGCTCTGACCATCATGAGGAACGAGGACATGTCCGTCACGTCCGCCCCAACAGAGCAGCTCCCCGGTACGCCTGCCACCCAGGGCAAGCGGACCGGTGGAGGGCTGCTCGACCCCAAGCAGTTGATCCGGTCCCTGCCGGACGCGGTACGCAAGCTGAACCCCGCCACGATGTGGCGCAACCCGGTGATGTTGATCGTGGAGGTCGGTGCGGCCTTCACCACCGTCCTGGCGGTGGCCGACCCGTCTGTGTTCGCCTGGGCGATCACCATCTGGCTCTGGCTGACGGTGGTCTTCGCCAACCTGGCCGAGGCGGTCGCCGAGGGGCGGGGCAAGGCCCAGGCCGCGACCCTGCGGCAGGCGAAGAAGGACACCATCGCCACCCGGCTGATCGACTGGAAGCCGGGCGCGCGGGCCAACACCTACCGCGACGAGGCGGTGCCAGCGCCGGACCTGCGTCAGGGCGACGTGGTGCTCGTCGAGGCGGGCGGCATCATCCCCGGCGACGGTGACATCGTCGAGGGCATCGCCAGCGTCGACGAGTCGGCCATCACCGGCGAGTCGGCCCCGGTCATCCGGGAGTCCGGCGGCGACCGCAGCGCGGTCACCGGTGGCACCAAGGTGCTCTCCGACCAGATCATCGTGAAGATCACCCAGAAGCCCGGGGAGAGCTTCATCGACCGGATGATCGCCCTGGTCGAGGGGGCCAACCGGCAGAAGACGCCGAACGAGATCGCGCTGAACATCCTGCTCGCCGCGCTCACTGTCATCTTCCTGCTGGCCGTGGTCACCCTCCAGCCGCTGGCCATCTTCTCCAAGGCGTACCAGGCGGCCGCGCCGGACAGCGGGGCGATCACCGGTTCCGGTGTCACCGGGGTCGTGCTGGTCTCGCTGCTGGTCTGCCTGATCCCCACCACCATCGGAGCGCTGCTCTCCGCCATCGGCATCGCCGGCATGGACCGCCTCGTCCAGCGCAACGTCCTGGCCATGAGCGGCCGGGCCGTCGAGGCCGCCGGCGACGTCAACACCCTGCTGCTGGACAAGACCGGCACCATCACGCTGGGCAACCGGCAGGCCGCCGAGTTCGTCCCGGTCGAGGGGGTCGACGCCGCGACGTTGGCCGACGCCGCGCAGATCTCCAGCCTGGCCGACGAGACCCCGGAGGGGCGCTCGGTGGTCGTCCTGGCGAAGAACGAGTTCGGGCTGCGCGAGCGCGAGCCCGGCGTGATGCCGCACGCCACCTTCGTACCGTTCACCGCGCAGACCCGGATGAGCGGCGTCGACCTCACCCCGGACGCCAGCGTGGACGCCGGCGCGGTGGGCACGGCCCGCCGGGTCCGCAAGGGCGCCGCCGCAGCGGTGATGAAGTGGGTACGGGAGAACGGCGGTCACCCGACCGAGCAGGTCGGCGAGATCGTGGACGCGATCAGCGGCACCGGCGGCACCCCGCTGGTCGTCGCCGAGCACGTCGACGGTGCGCCCGCCCGCGCCCTGGGCGTCATCCACCTCAAGGACGTCGTCAAGTCCGGCACGCCGAAACAGCGCGTCGACGTCTGCGGGCGGGGAGAGCAGGATCGGGTCCAGGAGTGCGACGGCGGCGTTTTCGTCGAGCTGGCCCCGGGTCCC
>NZ_JBEYSL010000726.1:0-2495 GCF_040642735.1 Micromonospora sp. NPDC047753
CGCAGGTAGGCGAACCCGGAGCGGACACCGCCCCGCCTCCGGCCGGCGTCCGGGACCGGGAGGCCGGGCACGCCCGCCGGGCGTACGGCGAACAGCGCCACCACCACGGCGGCGAAGCTGACCGCGTTGATGCCGAACAGCAGGGCGGGACCGACGGCGGCCACCACCACGGCGCCGAGGCTCATGCCGAGGATGCGGCCGGCGGAGTTGCTGAGCGAGCCGAGCGCCAGCGCGTTGCCCAGCGTCTCCCGGTCGACGAGGCTGGCGGCCCAGCGCCCCATCACCGGGCCTTCGATCGCCGAGACGGCACCGGTGGCCAGCGAGATCGCGAAGATCAGCGGCAGGCCGCCGACCCCGGTCAGGGCGACCGCCGCCAGTCCGGCGGCGAGCACCGCGTGGGCGCACTGGGCGGCGATCAGCAACGGGCGGGCGGGCAGCCGGTCGGCCAGCACACCACCCCAGACGCTGAGCAGCAGCGTGGGCGCCGCCTGGAGCAGCACGGCGAAGCCCATGGACGTCGCGGAGCCGGTCTCCTTCAGGACGTACCAGTTGACCCCGAGGACCTGCATCCAGGTGCCGATGACGGAGACGAAGCCGGCGAGCGCCCAGATCCGGTAGTTGCGGTGGCGCAACGCGGCGAAGGTGGCACCTCTGGCCACGACGAACCTCCAGCGATCGGCAGCATGATCATTCACACCGATCGCGGCGCGGTTCGGCAGCCGACAAGTCTTGCCGGCTTAAACCTCTTTGCCCACATTTGTGAGCGGCTTCACCAGCGGGAACGCCCGGCCGATGCGGCGGCGGACCTGCCGCACCGACCGGACACCCGCACCTCAGCGAGCGGCGAGAGCCTGCGCGGCCGGGCCCACCGGGGCCGGCAACGCACCGACACCACCCAGATAGCCGTGGATGGCCGCGGCGACCGCCCGCCCCTCGGCGATGGCCCAGACGATCAGCGAAGCGCCCCGGTGCATGTCACCAGCCACGAACACCCCGTCGGCGTCGGTCTGCCAGTCGTCGCGGGCGTCGATGGCGCCCCGCGGGTTGCGGGCGACGCCGAACTGGGCCAGCAGCGGCTGCTGCTCGGTGCCCTCGAAACCGATCGCCAACAGCACCAGATCGGCCGGCAACTCCCGCTCGGAGCCCGGCACCACAGTGACGACCCGCCGACCGTCGTGCTTCTCCACTGTCACCTCGGCGATCCGCACCGCCCGCACCTGGCCGGTGCCGTCGTCCACGAACTCCTGCACCGCCACGGCGAAGACCCGCTCGCCACCCTCCTCGTGCGCCGGGTAGCTACGCAGCACCCACGGCCAGGTCGGCCACGGATCCCGTGCCTCGTCGCGCTCCTGCGGAGGCTGCGGGTACAGGTCGAGCTGGTGCACGCCCGCGGCGCCCTGGCGGTGCGCGACGCCGAGACAGTCGGCCGCCGTGTCACCTCCGCCGATGATCACCACGTGCTTGCCGGCCGCGTCGATCGGCGTGCCGTCGGGCAACACCGCGGGCGCCAGCCGACGCTCGGCGGTGGCCACCACGCCGGCCTGGTCGGTGGCCGCCGTGGCGACCGCGCGATTCGCCGCGACCAGGTGCGCCATCGCCTGGTGTACGCCCCGAAGCGCCCGCCCCGGGGTCTCCGGGGTGTCCCGGCCCTGCAACGCCCCACAGGCCAGCAGCACCGCGTCGTGCTCGGCGCGCAACTGCTCGGCGGTGACGTCGACGCCGACGTTCACGCCGGTGCGGAAACGCACCCCCTCGGCGGTGAGCTGGGCCAACCGGGCATCGATGTGCCGCTTCTCCAACTTGAAGTCGGGAATGCCGTACCGGAGCAGGCCACCGATCGCGTCGTCGCGTTCGTACACCGTCACCGCGTGACCGGCGCGGGCCAGCTGCTGGGCGGCGGCGAGCCCGGCGGGCCCGGAGCCGACGACGGCGACCGACCGGCCCGACGGCGCCGGCACCGGGCGGGGGGTGAACCCGCGCGCCGCGGCGGCGTCGGCGATCTCCACCTCGACCTGCTTGATGGTCACCGGTTGACCGCCGGAGATGCCGAGCACGCAGGCCGCCTCGCAGGGCGCGGGGCAGAGCCGGCCGGTGAATTCCGGGAAGTTGTTGGTGGCGTGCAGCGACTCCACCGCGGCGTCCCAGTTGCCGGTACGCACGAGGTCGTTCCAGTCCGGGATGCGATTGCCCAGCGGGCAGCCGTCGTGGCAGAACGGGATGCCGCAGTCCATGCATCGGGTGGCCTGCTCACGGACCAACTCCTCGCCGGCCGGCGGGTACACCTCCCGCCAGTCGCTGATCCGCACCGGCACCGGGCGGCGGGCCGGCAGCCGCCGGTCGTAGCGCAGGAAACCGTTCGGGTCAGGCACGTGCCACCTCCTGGGCAGCCACCCGCGGGGCCCCATCCGGGCGACCAGGTGGCCGTGGTCGGCCACACACGCGGCCAGCCGCCGGCCGATCATCACGAGCAGCCGGTCACCGAGGTCGTGGCCGAG
>NZ_JBEYSL010000727.1:0-2485 GCF_040642735.1 Micromonospora sp. NPDC047753
AGGAGGAGACCTTCTTCAGCTCCTCGTTCTGGCTGTAGCTGGCCGCGGTGAGGCTGCGCATCTCCTCGTTCTGCTGCTGCGAGACGAGGGTGGCGGCGGCGCGGCGCTTCACTTCGGCAACATCGCCGAGATGAAGACCGGTGAGGGCAAGACGCTGACCTCGGTCATGGCCGTCTACCTCAACGCGCTCTCCGGCAAGGGCGTCCACGTGATCACGGTCAACGACTACCTCGCCCAGCGTGACGCGGCGTGGATGGGCCGGGTGCACGAGTTCCTCGGGCTGACCGTCGGCGTGGTGCTGCCCAACCGGCCGGCAAGTGAGCACAAGGCCGCCTACGAGTGCGACATCACCTACGGCACCAACAACGAGTTCGGTTTCGACTACCTGCGCGACAACATGGCCTGGTCGAAGGAAGAGCTGGTGCAGCGCGGGCACAACTTCGCGGTGGTCGACGAGGTCGACTCCATCCTGATCGACGAGGCCCGCACCCCGCTGATCATCTCCGGCCCGGCCGAGCACTCCGCCCGCTGGTACGGCGAGTTCGCCGGCGTGGTGGCCCGGCTCCAGCCCGGCACCGACGGCGAGGGCGACTACGAGGTCGACCACTCCAAGCGCACCATCGCGGTGACCGAGCGGGGTGTCGCCAAGGTCGAGGACCGGCTCGGCATCGACAACCTGTACGAGTCGGTGAACACCCCGCTGGTCGGCTATCTCAACAACGCCATCAAGGCCAAGGAGCTCTACAAGCGCGACAAGGACTACATCGTCAGCGACGGTGAGGTCCTGATCGTCGACGAGTTCACCGGTCGCATCCTGCACGGCCGTCGCTACAACGAGGGCATGCACCAGGCGATCGAGGCCAAGGAGGGGGTGGAGATCAAGCAGGAGAACCAGACCCTGGCCACCATCACCCTCCAGAACTACTTCCGCCTCTACGAGAAGCTGTCCGGGATGACCGGTACGGCGCAGACCGAGGCGAGCGAGTTCAACAAGGTCTACAAGGTCGGCGTCGTGACCATTCCGACCCACCGCCCGATGGTTCGCGAGGACCGGCCGGACGTCATCTACAAGACCGAGAAGGCCAAGTTCAACGCCGTCATCGAGGACATCGCCGAGCGGCACCAGATGGGTCAGCCGGTGCTGGTGGGCACCGTCTCGGTGGAAAACTCCGAGATCCTCTCCCAGCTGCTGCGCCGCCGTGGCATCCCGCACAACGTGCTGAACGCCAAGTTCCACGCCCGGGAGGCCGAGATCGTCGCCCAGGCCGGGCGTAAGGGCGCGGTCACCGTGGCGACCAACATGGCCGGCCGCGGCACCGACATCCTGCTCGGTGGCAACGCCGAGTTCCTCGCCGCGAACGAGCTGCGCCAGCGCGGCCTCGACCCACTGGAGAACGAGGAAGAGTACGCCAAGGCGATGGAGGAGGTCCTTCCGACCTGGAAGCAGGCCTGCGACGCCGAGGCGGAAGAGGTCTCGGCCGCCGGCGGCCTCTACGTGCTGGGCACCGAGCGGCACGAGTCCCGGCGGATCGACAACCAGCTGCGTGGTCGTGCCGGCCGCCAGGGCGACCCGGGCGAGTCCCGTTTCTACCTGTCCCTTCAGGACGAGCTGATGCGGCGCTTCCGGGCCGGAGCGGTCGAGGCGGTGATGGAGCGCTTCAACATCCCGGAGGACGTGCCCATCGAGTCGAAGATGGTCACCCGGCAGATCAAGAGCGCCCAGGCCCAGATCGAGGGTCAGAACGCCGAGATCCGCAAGAACGTGCTGAAGTACGACGAGGTGCTCAACAAGCAGCGCCAGGTCGTCTACGCCGAGCGGCTCCGGGTGCTCAACGGTGAAGACCTCTCCGACCAGGTCCGCAACATGATCGACGACACCGTCGAGGCGTACGTGCGGGGCGCCACCTCGGACGGCTACGGCGAAGACTGGGACCTCGATCAGCTCTGGTCCAGCCTCAAGCAGCTCTACCCGGTCGGCGTGACGATCGAGGAGTTGGAGGAGGAGGCCGGTGGCTCCCGGGCCGGCATGGACGCCGACTTCCTGGTCGCCCGCCTCAAGGACGACGCCAACGCCGCGTACGACCGGCGTGAGGAGCAGCTCGGCACCGAGGGCGTTCGCCAGCTCGAGCGGATGGTGCTGCTCCAGGTCATCGACCGCAAGTGGCGCGAGCACCTCTACGAGATGGACTACCTCCAGGAGGGCATCAACCTCCGGGCGTACGCCCAGCGCGACCCGGTGGTGGAATACCAGCGCGAGGGCTTCGACATGTTCGCCACCATGATGGAGGGCATCAAGGAGGAGACAGTCGGTTTCCTCTACAACGTCGACGTCCAGGTGACCGAACCGGAGCCGGAGGAGGGGGCCGACGAGGTCACCCTGCTCGACAAGCCGGTGGAGATCCGGGCCAAGGGCCACGCGGGTCACGTTGCCCGCAACTGCGTCGTTGGCCATGCGGCTGAGCGTACCCTAGGCTACGAGTTGCGT
>NZ_JBEYSL010000728.1:0-2481 GCF_040642735.1 Micromonospora sp. NPDC047753
CCTCGACGAAGCGCACCCCGGCGTTGACGAAGAACGAGATCCGCTGGACCACGTCGCCCATCCGTTCGGCGGGCACCTGAGCGGAGTCGCGGACCGCGTCGAGCACGGCGACGGCGGTGGCCAGCGCGAAGCCGACCTCCTGCACGGGCGTGGCACCAGCCTCCTGGAGGTGGTACGAGCAGATGTTCACCGGGTTCCACCGGGGCATCTCGCGCAGCGTGTACGCCACCACGTCGGCGGTGAGCCGCAGCGACGCCGCCGGCGGGAAGATGTAGGTGCCCCGGGACAGGTACTCCTTGATGATGTCGTTCTGGGTAGTGCCGGCGCAGCGGGCCAGGTCGGCGCCCTGCTCCAGCCCGACGGTGCCGTACAGGGCGAGCAGCCACATCGCCGGGGCGTTGATGGTCATCGAGGTGTTCGTCTCGGCGAGCGGGAGACCGTCGAAGAGCGCCCGCATGTCGCCGAGGTGAGCCACCGGCACGCCGACCCGTCCGACCTCGCCGGCGGCGAGTTCGTGGTCCGGGTCGTACCCGGTCTGGGTGGGCAGGTCGAAGGCGACCGACAGGCCGGTCTGCCCCTTCGCCAGGTTGCGGCGGAAGAGCGCGTTCGTCGCCGCGGCCGACGAGTGGCCGGCGTAGGTGCGCATCACCCACGGGCGGTCCCGCTCGGGCAGTCGCCCCGGGAATGGCGTCTCATCCATGGCCGGAGTCTAAGTTACCGTTCAGTAAAAGGAGCTGTGGAAAACCACACAGGTCCATGTCGGGGACGTCCGGGTGTCAAGTTCCCGCAGTGGCGCGGAACGCCACACCCCGGGCACCACGCAGGGCGGGTCAGGACGCACACTGGACGGCATGGATGACGAGCTGGCCATCTCCGTCCGAGGGCTGCGCAAGGCGTACGGCGACAACGTAGCGGTGGCGGGCGTGGATCTCGACGTGCGCCGTGGCGAGGTGTTCGCGTTGCTCGGCCCGAACGGCGCCGGCAAGACCACCACGGTGGAGATCCTTGAGGGTTACCGACACCGGGATGCCGGCGAGGTCTCCGTGCTCGGCGTGGACCCGGCCAACCCCGACGCCGACTGGCGTTCCCGGGTCGGCATCGTGCTCCAGGGCACCGGCGAGTTCGACGAGCTGACGGTGGCCGAGGTGATTCGGCACTTCTCTGGCTTCTACCTCGACGCCGACGACCCGGCGAAGGTGATCGAGCGGGTCGGGCTGGCCGGCAAGGCGAAGGCCCGCACACACACCCTCTCCGGCGGCCAGAAGCGCCGCCTGGACGTGGCCCTCGGCATCGTCGGCCGGCCGGAGCTGCTCTTCCTCGACGAGCCGACCACCGGCTTCGACCCGGAGGCGCGTCGCGAGTTCTGGGAGCTGATCCGCGACCTGGCCGCCGCCGGCACCACAATCGTGCTCACCACCCACTATCTGGACGAGGCGGAAGCGCTCGCCGACCGGGTCGGGGTGATCGCCGGTGGCCGACTTGTCGAGGTCGCCGCCCCCAACCGCCTGGGCAATCGGCAGGAGGCCCTCGCCACGGTCTCCTGGCGTACCCCGGACGGGACGCTGGAAAGCGCGCAGAGCGCGACGCCGACGGCCCTCGTGGCCGACCTCGCCGCGCGTCACGGCGGTGAGGTCCCCGGGCTGACGGTGACCCGGCCGACCCTGGAGGACGTCTACCTCACCATGATCGGACACTCGCGATGACGACCACGACGAAGCCGGCGACGCCGGTCACCGCGACCCGCGGCCGGCGGCCGGGTGCCGGCGCGCTCGCCCTGCGCCAGGGCCGGCTGGAGATCACCCAGTTCCTGCGCAGCCGGGAGTCGGTGGTCTTCACCATGGGCTTCCCGATCATCATGATCCTGATCTTCGCGTCGATCTTCCATGGGACGATCGGCGGTGGGGTGAAGTTCACGCAGTACTTCATCACCGGCATGATCGCGACCGGCCTGATGACTGTGAGCTTCCAGAACCTCGGCATCTGGATCCCGGTCGAGCGGGACCGGGGCGTGCTCAAGCGCTACCGGGGCACGCCGATGCCGAAGTGGGTCTGGTTCGCCGGCAAGGTGATCATGGTGGTGGTGATCGGCATCGCCGAGACGGCGCTGCTGCTGGCCTTCGCGGTGGCGCTGTTCGACCTCGACCTGCCGGGCACCGCCGGGAAGTGGCTCACCTTCGGCTGGGTCGCCGTGCTCGGGGTGATCGCGTGCACCCTGTGCGGCATCGCCATCTCGTCGGTGGCCAGCACCGCCCGCAGCGGCTCGGCGGTGGTCACCCCGGTGTCCCTGATCCTTCAGTTCATCTCCGGGGTGTTCTTCGTCTTCACCGACCTGCCCACCTGGATGCAGCAGGTGGCGGCGCTGTTCCCGCTCAAGTGGATGTGCCAGGGCTCCGGTACGGACGCTGAGCGAGTCGGTCGCCGACCCGCACGTACGGGCCCGCGGGATGCTCCAGGACACCGTGCTGAGCGACGGAACCACAG
>NZ_JBEYSL010000729.1:0-2480 GCF_040642735.1 Micromonospora sp. NPDC047753
CGTCCACGTCGGACAGCGCGCCGACCGGCGTCGGGGACGACGTGTGCGCGTCGGGCGCGACCGGAGACGCCGGCCCGGCTCCTCGTGACTGCTCGGCAACCGGTGGTGTCGGCGCAGCCACCTGGTCCGGTGGAGTGGTGGCGACACCCTCCGTCGCCTGCATCGGAACGCCCGCAGCCGTAACCGGACCACCCGAAGCCACACCACCGACAGCCCCTGCGGAGGGAGCACTCGCGGCAGACGAGACCCCGAAGGAGGGAGCCGCTCCGGTAGAGGCCGCATCCCCCGCGACAGGCAACACGGGCGGAAGGGAGGGGCCCGTGAAGGATGCTCCGGCGAGGGCGTTGGCCTGCGCGTCGAGCCGGGCGCGTAGCGCGTGGTCGGTCTGCCCGGTCGCCGAACCGGTGGCCCCGGACGCGGCGGCGCGCGCCACGTCCTCCATCGAGGTCAGGCCCTGACCGGTGGCCAGGCTCGCCGCGCTGTCGGCGAGCACCTCGCCGGTCATCTCCCGCCCCAGGTGCTCCCCGACCTTCGCCGCCCGCCCGGTGGCGTGCCGGCCCAGGCCGGCCAGCGGTGCCACCGCTCCGCCGGCCAACCCGCCCACCGCCGACGCGCCGAGATCGGTCAGGTCCAGGCCGTGTGCCCGCCCGCTGGAGTTCTGGTACGTCTGGGTGGCCAGGGTGACCCCGGCCTCCTCGGTGGCCTCCTCCAGCCCGCCCCGGGCGGCCCGCTTGGCGAGCCCGCGCGCGCCACCTCGGGCGACCTCCTTGGCGGCCCGCTCGCCGGCCTCCTTGAGCCCGTGCTTGAGGGACTTGCTGGCCAGTTGGCCCATCAGCCGCTTGAAGATCTGTTGCACCAGCAGTCGCGTCGCGGTGATCGCCGCCCCCGCGGCCGGGGTTGCCGCACCGGCGGTCAGCACCGCCGCCACCGCAACGGTGAGCAACTCGATGACCAGGATGCCCAGCTCGATCCAGACTTCCAGCTTGGCGCCCTCGATGTCGCAACCGCACTCCTCGACCAGTCGGCCCAGGTCGGCCGTGACCGCGAGCAGCACGGGCAGCGGAGCGTCGGCGCCCTCGGCGATCCTCCGCCAGGCCGCCTCGAACGCCGCGTCGACAGCTCCGACGCCGCCGTACCCGTTGTGCACCTCGACGGCGGCCGTGGCGGCGTCGGCGTGCGGCCCGGCGAGCACGGAGGCGACCGCGTACCACTGGTCGGCGACGTCCCAGACGGCCCGCTCGTTGCCGTCCGGCCACTGCACGCCGACCACCCAGTCGAGGGCCTCGTAGATCCAGCCGGGCACGTCCCACGGTGCGTGGTCCAGGGGGTGCGGGATGGGGCTCGGCAGCACGCTCATCTCAGCTCGTCGGCCGTCAGCGCCGGTCGGCGGCCCGGCCGACCCGGGCGGCGTTGGCTCCGTCGGTCTGCACGCTCGCATCGACCGCCTCGACCACGTCGCTGCCCAGCTCGGTGAGCCGGTGCCCGACGCCGGCCCAGGCCCGCAGCACGGTCTGCTCGAACCCGCGGTAGTTGCGCTCGAAGGCGGCGCCGATGTCGTCTCGACCCCAGGGCCGGGCACCGCTGGCGGCCTCGATCGCGCCCCCCTCCGCCGCACGACGGGCCGTCACCGCCTCGCCGGCGAACGCCAGGTCGGCGCCGCCCCGGCGGGCCCGGGACGGATCAAGCCAGAGCTGCCCGTCGGTCATGGCTTCGCCTCACCTGTGCCGAGGACGGCGTCGGCCCGACCGAGCAGAGTGGCGTAATCGCCGGTCTTGAGGAAGTCCGTCGCCCCGGAGCCGGCCGGCATGCTCTCGGCGACGAGGTCGCGGGTGGCGTCGGCGGCGGCGGTCGCGGCGGCCCGGATCGTCTCGGTGACCTTTCGGCCGAGCGCGTCGGCGTCGCGGTCCCGGTAGATGGCCGGCGTCAGCTCGACCTCGATCACCTGGCCCTGCGCGCCAACTGTCGCCGTCACCTGCCCGTCGGTCGAACGGCGGGTCACCCGCAGCGCGGCGAGTCGCGTCTGGAGGGTGTCCAAACCGGATCTGAGCTGCTGGTATTGCCCATAAACGTCGTCGAATCGGGCCCGTAGCTCGCGATTGACGCTCCGGTCCGCCTGTTCCCCCACCGCCGCCCTCCCGTCACCGTCGGTAGAACGAGACAATACCGGCCGCCATCGATCCGTGTAGTCCGGTAGTTTCATAGCGTGATCGACCGTCGACAGGCCGAGCAGCTCGCGGCCACCTGGGCCCGCCGTGACTCGCAGCGTCTCGGTCACGAGTGCACTGCGATGGTCGACGAGTTCGACCTGGGGTGGGTCATCACGTCCGTCGTGCCCACCGAGGTGCCCACGGTGCCGGGTGACCTGCCGACGACAGTCATCGACAAGCAGACCGGCACTGTCACCACCTGGCCCCGGGTGCCGAGCGCTGTGGTGGCGGAGCTGTACCGGCGTAGCCGGCCCCCCGAGCCGACCGCCCCCC
>NZ_JBEYSL010000730.1:0-2479 GCF_040642735.1 Micromonospora sp. NPDC047753
GCGCGCCCAGCGCGGAGCGGCGCAGCGTCTCCCCCATCACGTCGGCGGTGAAGACACCGTCGGCCACGTCCACGACGGTCAGGCAGACACCGTTGCGTCGATCATCCTGCAGCTGCTGACCGTCGTGATCCCCCGCCTGGAGCAGCTCCGCAAGGAGGGCCAGGCCGGTCAGGCGAAGATCACCCAGTACACCCGCTACCTGACCCTCGGTCTCGGTGTGCTGCAGGCCTCGGCGTTCGTGGCGCTGGCCCGCTCGGGCCAGCTGTTCCAGAACCGCTGCGACCAGTTCCCGATCATCCCCACCGGCACCGGCATCCCGGACTGGCTGACCCTGACCATCCTGGTGATGACGATGACCGCCGGCACCGGCATGGTCATGTGGCTCGGTGAGCTGATCACCGACCGCGGCGTCGGCAACGGCATGTCCGTCCTGATCTTCACCTCGATCGCGGCGCGGCTGCCCAGCGAGGGCTGGCAGATCAAGACCAGCAAGGGCTGGGACATGTTCGCCCTGGTCATCGCGCTGGTTCTGGTGGTCATCACCGCTGTCACCTTCATCGAGCAGTCGCAGCGCCGGATCCCGGTGCAGTACGCCAAGCGGATGATCGGCCGGCGGATGTACGGCGGCACCTCGACCTACATCCCGCTCAAGGTCAACCAGGCGGGTGTGATCCCGGTCATCTTCGGGTCGTCGCTGCTCTACCTGCCGCAGTTGGCGCTGCAGTTCTTCGACCAGACCGACCCGGGCAAGACCCAGTCGTGGATCCAGAACAACCTGGTCAACCCGAGCAGCCCGATCTACATCGCGGTCTACTTCCTGCTGATCATCTTCTTCACGTACTTCTACGTCTCGATCACGTTCAACCCGACCGAGGTCGCGGACAACATGAAGAAGTACGGCGGGTTCGTGCCGGGTATCCGCCCGGGCAAGCCGACCGCCGACTACCTGGACTTCATCCTCAGCCGGATCACCCTGCCGGGCGCGCTGTACCTCGGCATCATCTCGATCCTGCCGAACTTCTTCTTCATCTGGCTGGACAACCAGCAGTACCAGAACTTCCCGTTCGGCGGCACCGCTGTGCTCATCATGGTCGGCGTCGGTCTGGAGACCGTGAAGCAGATCGAGAGCCAACTCATGCAGCGGAACTACGAAGGGTTCCTGCGGTAGATGAGACTCGTTCTGGTTGGCCCGCCGGGCGCGGGCAAGGGCACGCAGGCCGAGTTCATCGCCGCGCACCTCTCGGTGCCGAAGATTTCGACCGGAGACATCTTCCGGTCGAACGTCACCCAGGGCACGCCGCTCGGTGTCGAGGCGAAGCGGTACATGGATGCGGGCGAGCTGGTTCCGGACGAGGTCACCATCAACATGGTCCGGGACCGGCTGGCCGAGCCCGACGCCAGCGAGGGTTTCCTGCTCGACGGCTTCCCGCGGACGACTCCGCAGGCTGCCGCTCTGGACAAGCTCCTGGCCGATCTGGGCACCGCCCTGGATCTGGTCCTGGAGCTGGTCGTCGACGACGACGAGGTGATCCGGCGGCTCTCCGGCAGGCGCACCTGCCGGGGCTGCGGCAAGATCTGGCACGTCGAGTTCGACGCCACCACCCGGCCCGGCATCTGTGACCGGTGCGGCGCCGAGCTGTTCCAGCGCGACGACGACAAGCCGGAGACGATCGCAACGCGGCTCCGCGAGTACAGCGAGAAGACCGCGCCCCTGGTCGACTACTACGGCGCTCAGGGCAAGCTGGTCGGGATCGACGCCACCGGGCCGGTGGAGGACGTCACCACCCGGGCCATCGACGCGCTGCGGTCGTACGGCGGCTGAGGTCCGGCCGGGCCACGGCGGATAGAGTGCGAACAGCGGGGTACGCGTTATGTGCCCCGCTGTTCGGCAACGAAAGGTAACCGCTCCATGCGTCGTCCCCAGCTGGACATCCAGCTGAAGACCCCTGACCAGATCGAGAAGATGCGGGCCGCCGGGCTGGTGGTGGCCGAGGCGTTGCGTCGTATGCGGGAGGCTGTCGCCCCCGGTGTGAGCACCGCCGATCTGGACGCCATCGCGGAGGCGACCATCCGCGAGGCGGGCGGTGTTCCGTCGTTCAAGGGCTACCACGGTTTCCCGGCGTCAATCTGCTCCTCGGTCAACGAGCAGATCGTGCACGCCATCCCGTCGCCGCAGCAGGTGCTCCAGGCCGGTGACCTGATCTCCATCGACTGCGGCGCGGTGCTGGACGGGTGGCACGGCGACTCCGCGATCACGGTCGGGGTCGGTGACGTCGACCCGGCGCTGTTGAAGATGGCCGAGGTCGCTGAGGACGCCATGTGGGCCGGTATCGCCGCCGCTGCGCGTGGTGCGGCCAGCGGCAAGGGCCGCCTCACCGACATCTCGCACGCTGTGGAGACCGCCGTCCGCAAGGGCGGCCGGTACGGCATCGTCGACGGTTACGGCGGGCACGGCATCGGCACCGAGATGCACCAGGAC
>NZ_JBEYSL010000731.1:0-2475 GCF_040642735.1 Micromonospora sp. NPDC047753
CGACAGAAAAGCCTGCCTCACATGCCAGGATGGTCACGATGCGTCTACCCACGTTGCGCCGGAACCGGAACGCCGAACCGGGCAGAGTCCTCGGCACCGCGCGCCTTGATCGCCGGACGAAACGCCTGGTCGGTCGGCTGCGCCCCGGTGACATCGCGGTCATCGACCACGTCGACCTGGACCGGGTGGCGGCCGACTCGCTCGTCGCCGTCGGGGTCGCGGCGGTGCTCAACGCCAAGCCGTCGGTCTCCGGCCGTTACCCGAACCTGGGCCCGGAGGTGCTGATCGCCGCCGGCATTCCGCTCCTGGACGACCTGGGGGAGGGCGTCTTCGAGCGCATCCGCGAGGGCGACCAGGTGCGCATCGAGGGCAACACGGTCTTCGCCGGTGAGGAGCCGGTGGCCCACGGCAGCCTTCAGGACGCCGAGTCGGTCGGCAAGGCGATGGCGGACGCCCGGGAGGGTCTGTCGGTGCAGTTGGAGGCGTTCGCCGCCAACACGATGGACTACCTGCGTCAGGAACGCGACCTGCTGCTCGACGGTGTCGGTGTGCCGGACATCGAGACCCAGATGCAGGGTCGGCACTGCCTGATCGTGGTGCGCGGCTACGACTACAAGGCCGACCTGGACGTGCTGCGCCCGTACATCCGGGAGTTCAAGCCGGTGCTCATCGGCGTCGACGGCGGCGCGGACGCGCTGGTCGAGGCCGGCTACACCCCCGACATGATCATCGGGGACATGGATTCGGTCACCGACGACGTGCTGCGCTGCGGCGCCGAGGTGATCGTGCACGCGTACCCGGACGGGCGCGCGCCGGGCCTGCCCCGGGTCAACGGCCTCGGTGTGCCGGCCATCACGTTCCCGGCTGCGGCGACCAGCGAGGACCTGGCCATGCTGCTGGCCGACGAGAAGGGCGCCTCGCTGTTGGTGGCGGTCGGCACCCACGCCACTCTCGTCGAGTTCCTCGACAAGGGTCGCGGCGGGATGGCCTCGACGTTCCTGACCCGGCTGAAGGTCGGCGGCAAGCTGGTCGACGCCAAGGGCGTGAGCCGGCTCTACCGGCAGAGCATCTCCGGCTCGTCGCTGCTGCTGCTGGTGCTGTCGGCGATCGCGGCGATGGCGTCCGCGGTGGCCGTGTCGACAGTCGGGAAGGCGTACCTGGGCGTGGTCGCCGAGTGGTGGGACAATTTCGTGTTCCAGCTGTACCGGCTCTTCTAGTTCCCGACCGATCAAGAGGCTGCAAGCGTGATCAACTTCCGCTACCACGTGGTGTCCCTCACCGCGGTCTTCCTGGCTCTGGCGATCGGGCTGGTGGTCGGCACAGCCGCCCTCAACGGCCCGGTCGCCGACTCGCTCGAGGGGCAGGTCACCGGGCTGCGCAAGGACAACCAACACTGGCGTCAGACGGTCAGCAACATGGAGAAGCAACTCGCGTTGGAAGAGGAGTTCGCCGAGGAGACCGCTCAGATTCTCCTGCCCGGCACCCTCACCGGGCGTCGGGTGGTGGTGCTCAGCCTGCCCAACGGGCGCGACCACACCGAGGGCGTGCTCAAGAAGCTCCAGCTCGGCGGGGCGACCATCACCGGCCAGGTCGACCTGCAGGACAAGTTCATCAACCCGGACAACAACTCCAACCTGCTGGAGTTGGCCGTCACCGCCGCCCGCCCGACCGCGCAGACCACCGGCCTGCCGGGCAACGGGCACGGCGTGGAGACCTCGAGCGCGTTGCTCGCCAGCGTCCTGCTGGACCGGCCCCAGGGCGTCGCGCCGGTCAGCGACGCCGACCGCCGGGCCGTGCTCGCCGCTTACAACAACGCCGGTTATCTGACGACCGACAGCAACAAGGTGACCGCCTCGGCGGAGGCCGTCGTCGTGGTCAGCGGCCAGCCGTACGTCGACAAGGACTCCGACAAGCGGGACGAGTCGGTCGTCAAGGTCGCGGAGCAGTTCGACCGCACCGGTTCGATCGTGGTGGCCGGCAACGGTTCGGTCGGCGGCAACCTGGTCGGCGTGGTGCGCGGCGACCCGGTGCTCGCCCAGACCATCTCCACGGTCGACAACGCCAACACCGTGCAGGGCCAGGTGGTCACCAGCCTCGCCCTGGTGCAGCAACTCACCGAGAAGAAGGCCGGGCAGTACGGCGTCGGCGACAACGCCGCGTCGCTGCTGCCTAGACTGCCCCAGTGAGCGAACGACGTACCCCCGTGTCCGGATCCGACCAGGTGACGCGTGATCGAGCCGGCGAGGTGACGGCGTGAGCGCCCTGGGTCGGCTGTTGATCGCCGGCGCGGGCGCCGCGGCGGCCCGCTACGCGCTGCGTGAGGCGCGCACCTCGCCGGCCGGGCCCGCGTTGGAACGCACCAACTTCCGTGGCCGCACGGTGAGTCTGGCCGCCGGGCCATCCCGGCGAGCCGCGCCTTCACGGTGACCACCACGAACGACACGCAGAACATCACATGCGCGATCACGATGGTCC
>NZ_JBEYSL010000732.1:0-2459 GCF_040642735.1 Micromonospora sp. NPDC047753
CGGTGATGACGACGGTGACGAGATCAATCTGCACCGACCGAGGGTCCGCCGGGCCGCGCCCTTCGCCGAGCTGCCCGACTCGGCGCTGCACGCCGTGCTCGACATGCTCTCCGGCCGCTACCCGTCCACGGCGTTCGCCGAGCTGCGCCCCCGGCTCGTCTGGGACCGGGCCACCGATGTGCTCACCGGCCGCCAGGGGGCGCAACGCCTGGCGGTGACCAGCGGCGGAACCATCCCCGACCGGGGTCTGTTCGGGGTCTTCCTGGCCGGCGCCGAACGGGCCGCCCGCGTCGGCGAGCTGGACGAGGAGATGGTCTACGAGTCCCGGGTCGGCGACGTCTTCCTGCTTGGCTCGTCCTCCTGGCGGATCGAGGAGATCACTCCGGACCGGGTGCTGGTCTCGCCCGCCCCGGGGCAGGCCGCCCGCATGCCGTTCTGGAAGGGCGACCAGCTGGGCAGGCCGGTGGAGCTGGGTCGGGCGATCGGCGCCCGGGTCCGCACCCTGCTGCGCCAGACCGACGAGGCGGCAGTGGCCGCGCTGCGCGACGGTGGGCTGGACGACTGGGCCGCCGGCAACCTGATGGCCTACCTGCGCGAGCAGCGGGAGGCCACCCGCTCGCTGCCCGACGACCGCACGGTGGTGGTCGAGCGGTTCCGCGACGAGCTGGGTGACTGGCGGCTGGCCGTGCACAGCGTGCTCGGTGCCCGGGTCAACGGACCCTGGGCCCTCGCGGTGGGCCGCCGGCTGGCCGAGCGGTACGGGGTCGACGCCCAGGTGATGCCCTCCGACGACGGCATCGTGGTGCGTCTTCCGGACACCGCCGACGAGCCGCCCGGTGCCGACGTGGTGGTCTTCGAGCCCGACGAGATCGCCCAGCTCGTGGAGGAGTCGGTAGGCACCTCCGCCCTGTTCGCCGCCCGTTTCCGGGAGTGCGCCGCCCGGTCCCTGCTGCTGCCGCGCCGCGACCCGCGGCGCCGCCAACCGCTCTGGCAGCAACGGCAGCGGGCCGCGCAACTGCTCGACGTCGCTCGCGAGTACGCGGATTTCCCGGTCACCCTGGAGGCTGCCCGGGAGTGCCTCCAGGACGTCTTCGACCAGCCGGCGCTGGCCGGGTTGATGCGCGACCTGGCCACCCGCAAGGTGCGGCTGGTCGAGGTGGAGACCAGCGCGCCGTCGCCGTTCGCGCGGTCGCTGCTGTTCGGCTACGTCGGCGCGTTCCTCTACGAGGGTGACGCCCCGCTGGCCGAACGCCGCGCCGCCGCACTCGCCCTCGACTCCACGCTCCTCGGCGAGCTGCTCGGCCGTGTCGACCTGCGGGAGTTGCTCGACCAGGCGGTGCTCACCGAGACCGACCGGCAACTGCGGTGGCTGACCGAGCAGCGCCGCCCCCGCGACGCCGAGGACGTCGTCGAGCTGCTGCGGGTGCTCGGTGACCTGAGCGACGCCGAGTTGACCGACCGGGGTGTGCCGGAGACGTGGCTGAGTGAGCTGGAGGCCACCCGCCGGGTGCTGCGGGTCCGGATCGCGGGCGAGCAGCGCTGGGTGGGTGTCGAGGACGCCGCCCGCCTGCGCGACGCCCTCGGCGTGGCGCTGCCGATGGGGGTGGCCGAGGCGTACCTCGCCCCGGTGGCCGATCCGCTTGGTGACCTGGTGGCCCGCTACGCCCGCACCCACGGGCCGTTCGCCGCGGCGAGCTGCGCGGCCCGGTTCGGGCTCGGGGTGTTCGTCGTCGAGCAGGCGCTGCGCCGGCTCGGCGCCACCGGGCGGGTGGTCTCCGGGGAGTTCACACCGGATTCGGCCGGCGCCCAGTGGTGCGACGCCGAGGTGCTGCGGATGCTGCGTCGCCGCTCGCTGGCGGCGCTGCGCCGGGAGATCGAGCCGGTGCCGCCCCGGGCCCTCGCCACGTTCCTGCCGCGCTGGCAGCAGGTCGGCTCGTCCGCACGAGGTGTGGAGGCGCTCGCCGCCACCGTGGAGCAGTTGCAGGGCACTGCGGTTCCGGCGTCAGCGCTGGAGCGGTTGGTACTGCCCGCCCGGGTGGCTGACTACTCCCCCGCCCAGTTGGACGAGCTGTGCGCCAGCGGGGAGGTGCTCTGGGCGGGGTCGGGCGCGATCTCCGGGGGCGACGGCTGGGTCACCTTGGCGTACGCGGACGCCGCACCGCTGCTGCTCCCGCCGCCCGACGAGGCGTTGACCCGTACCCCGCTGCACGACGCGGTGCTCGACGCGCTCGGCGACGGGCAGGCGCTCTTCTTCCGCCCGCTGGCCGACCGGGTCGGGTCGACCGACGATGCCGCGTTGACCGCTGTGATCTGGGACCTGGTCTGGGCGGGATACCTCAGCAACGACACCCTCGCCCCGCTGCGCGAGACGTTCGTGAAGACCGTGTCGGTGATCGGGTTCTGCGGCTGCCCACCGACGTAGTTGGTCTGGAACATGATGCCGCTGTAGGTCGGATCGA